>NZ_JDWE01000008.1:0-156393 GCF_000685765.2 Frankia sp. BMG5.23 | reverse complement strand
CCTGACCAGCGGGCACGCACTCAGGGTGAGACCGCCACCGACATCACCCGACCGACCCGGCTCAACACCCGCCGCGAACGCACCTACCCCCGCGTCGTCCGCCGGGCGCGCCACAACCAGTATCCGGTCAAGAAACCCGGCCAGCGCGGCCTCCGCCACCACGCCCCGCCCACGATCAGGCTCGCCAACCCCACGAAACCCCAGGTAGCAGCTTGATCGACTTAGTGGAAGTGGCATTGCGGCTACGGGTCGGCGCTGCTGGTCGGAGGTCTGTATGCCGCCGGTGCGGCGGTGGTCGGGGCGGTGAGCCTGGCCCGCCGGGACGTCACGGCCTGACAGCACGAATCTGCCGAAGGCAGACGAATGGCGGACTGATGGCGGACGGATCGCCTATCATCACCGCTGATGGCGCCCGGCCGACGACGGGGAATGGCGGTTCGCATGGTGCCTTCCGATCGGAACCGCGGCGACGTCGTCAAGCGGATCGGACGTTGACCCCGCTCAACCGGCTGGTTCGCGAACTCGGTGGCGTCGACGCCTACGCCGTGCTCGGGGTAGCGCGCACCGCCGACCGGGCGGAGATCCGCCGGGCGTACCGGGCCCGCGTCCGGGCTCATCACCCCGACAATCCCGCCAGCCGGGACGCACAGTCCATGCGCACGATGCAGCTCCTCACCGTGTCCCACGAAATCCTCGACAGGTGGCGGGACGAGTACGACGCCCGCCTCACCGGGTCGCCCTCGTCCCCGACACCGGACGCGGGCGGCCCGGGATCGACGAACCACACCGGCCGGACGAATACCGGCGCCCGCACGAACGCCGGTTGCCGGACGGACACCGGTGCCCGCTGGGATCCCTGGACCGCGGCCGACACCGGCCCGCGGTCGGGCTCACGCATCAGCGACCCGTCATCCCGCACCACCGGCACCACCGGCACCACCGGCACCACCGGCACCACCGGCACCACCCAGCGTCGCCCGAGGACCGATCGGCCCCGCAGCCGCTGGGAGGAGGAGTTCCGCCCGCCTCCGACCGAACCATTGCGGTGGAACACGCACAACGTGCGGTGGCCTGGGCCAGGGGACACCGGCGGTCACTACTACTCGAGCGGACATCACTACTCGACCGGCTACCCACGGAATCGACACAACGACACCGGCCCCCATCCGGGCTGGCCCGGAACACAGGCCCACCGACCCGCCGAACCCCACCAGACGCTCCGGCGGCACGCGCAGACACCACGGCACGCGCAGACACCACGGCACGCGCGGACGCGGCAGCGGCCGGGGACCGAGGCGACGCCAAAGGTCGGCAATTACCTGGCTCTCGCGATCCTGACGACATTCCTGTGCGCACCGCTCGGCGTGATGGGGATCATCAACTCCTCGCGCGCGTCGAATCGACTCCTTGCCCACGACGTCGCCGGGGCGCGCCGGGCATCGCGTCGCAGCCTGGCCTGGTGCCTGGCCGGACTCGTGTTCGGCCTCCTCTTCCTCGCGTCTCTCTCGGTGATGGCGGGGCTCTGCGGCGGGAGCTCCATCGGCTGACGAGCCGACAAGCGAGCCAAGCCGACGGCCGTTACGACGAGAGCCTGACTCTCGGTCAGGCCACGCTCCTTCAGGTGCGAGCGGGTGGGAGCGTCGAATACGACGTGCTGGAATCGGTCTCGAAGCCGCCGGCCAAGCCGATGACGAGGATGACCAGGAACACCACGATGATCGAGATGGCCGAGATGATGCACCACATCCTGGCCTTCTTGGAGGCGTCCAGCGCGCCGTTGATGTCGCCGATCTGCTGGCGGCTCTGCACCTTGGTGGCATAGACGATTGCCACCACACCGGCGGGCAGACAGCACAGCAGGGTGACCACGATCGACTGCCACAGGTAGGTCGGGATCGGCTGGTTGTAGGGCGGAGGTGGGCCGAACCCACCCGGGCCGCCGTATCCCAGCGGGGCACCGTAGCCCTGCGGCGCGCCGTACCCACCGGGCGGGGGTCCATAGCCGGGCGGTGGAGGGCCGTAGCCGCCCTGGTCATAACCGCCCTGGCCACCGTAACCACCCTGGCCGTAACCGCCCTGGTCATAACCGCCCTGGCCACCGTAACCACCCTGGCCGTAGCCGCCCTGGTCATAACCCCCTTGACCGTGACCGCCGGCGGGAGGGTACTCGGGTGGCTGGGACATTGGGTGCTCTCCTGTTGTCGTCGTGGCGGGCGAGCCGGTGAACGGCCCCGCCACCGCGCCTGGCCGCATAACCCCCGGGGCGCTCGACCAGGCACCGCGGACACTCCACCGGCGCGTGATCCCCGACCCGTGCGCGGAATCCGTGACGCGAGGTGGGTTGACCACCAGGCACATCCCAGGCTCCGCGCGCGCACATTGTGGCACAGCCAGCGTGTCGACCAACCGGCGTGCCGACCAACCGGGCTCCACGCCACCCGAGAGCCTCACCGCCCGAAACCCCCGAGTTCCGACAAGTCGGCCTAGCACGTCGGTGTAGTGTCTCGTCCGAACTATCTAGACACGGCAGCCGGCGTCGAGGGGGCGACCGGAGGCCGGTCCGGTCCGTCTCAGGCTGCTGTGCGACATGGAGGTCATCCGCTTCGATGCCGAAGCCGGGACCCGGGGGGTCCTGACGACACTGCCACGCACGGAGGGATACCCGCGGTGAAGCACCGAGCGGAGGGCAATCCCAGCCCGCCGAGAGTCCGATCCGGTTCCCGGCGCGGGCGCCGCCGTCCGCGTCACCCTGCCTGGATCGCGTCGCTAGGCGTGATGGCTCTGGTCGCCGCCGTAGTCGGGTGGACCCTCGTCCCCGAACGCGACACCGGGGGCGAGGGCTCGGCGACAGTCGAGGCCACCGCCATCCAGCACGGGAAGCCCCGACACGGCGATGACCTCCGGGTGCAACCCAGCCTCTCGGCGGGCAGCGCCTCGGCGGGCAGCGCCTCGGCGGGCACGACCGGCGGAAACTCCCGCGCGACCGTCGGCTCGCCGTCGCCCGCCCCGGTGCCCGCGGGCACCCCGGCCGGTACGGCCCCACGGACCACCGCCAGGCCGACGACCCCCGGCGCCGCGGCCCGGGTCACGAAGCCTGCGGTACAAGTGCCCGTTATCCCCGTCGGTGGTGGGGGCGGTTCGGTGCCCGGCGGCATGAGCGGCGTCGCCGCGGGGACGATGACGCAGGTGCGGGCCTGGGAGAGCTTCCGCGGCTCGCCGGTCAACGTCGTGCTCACCTTCACCGACAGGTCGAGCTGGCAGACCATGACGAACCCGTGGCTCGGCTCGGGCCCGGAGAAGTTCTCGACCTTCGCCGGCACCTGGGTCATCTCGCAGTCCTTCTACCCCACGGGCGGTGGGGACATGAACTCCTGCGCGAGCGGCGCCTACAACGGCCACTGGGCGGACTTCGGCCGGTGGCTGGTGGCGAAGGGCCGCCCGGCGAGCGTCATCCGGCTCGCCTGGGAGTTCAACGGCGACTGGTTCCCGTGGTCGGTCTCCAAGACCAACCCCACCACCTGGGTGAACTGCTTCCGCCAGGTTGTCAGCGCGATCCGCTCGACGGATCCGCAGGCCCGCATCGACTGGGCGCTGAATGCGCACAGCAGCGGAGCCTGGGCCGTCTACCCCGGTGACCAGTACGTCGACATCATCGGCATCGACAGCTACGACCAATGGCCGGCGAGCACGGACGACGCTGCCTTCGCCAGTCAGTGTCACGCCGAAGCCGGGCTCTGCTCGACGATCGCGTTCGCCCGCCAGCACGGCAAGCAGTTCTCGGTCCCAGAATGGGGACTCGTCGGGAAGAGTGATACCGGGGCGGGCCGCGCCGGCCAGGCCGGCGGCGACAACCCGGTGTACATCCGCAACATGTACCAGACGTTCGCCGCGAACCGCGACATCCTCGCCTACGAGACGTACTTCAGCGATTCGTCACCCGGGAACGTGCACTCCTCCCTGGTGAACCCGACAGAGCATCCCGCTGGCGCGGCCACCTACGCCTCGCTCTGGTAGCGCCTTGCTCTGGTAACGCCCCGCCCCGATAGCGGCACGGCTCCGACCGGATCGCAGCCGCCGGGAGCTAGGGACCGGTGGGAGCCGCGCGGAACCGCTCGATGTCGGCGTCGGAACCGCGCAGCTCGACCCGGGCGACCTGGCCCCGCCCGAACGCGTACAGCACGATCTCCTCAGGTGGCCCGACGATCTCCACCACCGGCTCGCCGCCGTGCAAGGCGCGCCGGCCAGGAGCGTCCGTACGCTCCGCCACGACACCCAGGCCGGCTCGCCGGAACCCGGCGAACCCGATCAGCAGCAGAGCGGTCCACATCGCGTCACGGCTTCTGGTGTCAAGCTCGCGAGGCTCCCAGCCAGGGGCGGCGCGGCGGATGTCCTCGGCGTGCACGAAGAACTCGACCAGGTTCATGGCATCGTCGATCAGGCCGATGCGGGTCGGCTGCCACCACGGCGGCCCGGCACGGAACGTCTCGACCAACTCGGGAAAGGTGTGGGCCCGCATGGTGGCCCGCTCGGCCCGCTCCGTGATGCCGTGCAGCCGACCGACGATGAGCCCGGGAGCGGCCCACGGCACCCGCTCGCGGGTGACCAGGTGCGCCACCAGATCATGGTTCGTCCATCCGGCGCAGAGGGTGGACGCCGCCGGGCCACGCTCGGCCAGCAGGTCCGCGAGCTCCCGCCGCTGCGCACGGGCCCCTGGCCGGGTGAGAACCGCTCCTGACCCCATCATGTGCGGCACTCTAGGCGATGAGGCGACTCACGGCGGGTCTCTGGCCGTTAGAAGTCTCCGGTTAGGGAAAGTGAACCGGAAGGTGGTTCCGTCCTTCACCGCGCCGTCCAGCCAGATCCGGCCGCCGTGGAACTCGACGATCTTGCGACACAACGCCAGCCCGATGCCCGTGCCCTCGTAGACATCCCGGCCGTGCAGCCGCTGGAAGATCACGAAAATCTTCTCGGCGTACTCCGGATCGATTCCGATCCCGTTGTCGGCGCAGTACAGCTCCCACTCGTCCGCCCGGTCGACGACACCGACATGCACGGCGGGAACCGTCTCGGCCCGGAACTTCAGCGCGTTCCCGATCAGGTTCGCGAACAGCTGGGTGAGCAGGACGGGGTCCCCGCGCACGACCGGCAGATCATCCGCGGTGACCTCGGCCCGGGCGCTCTCGATCGCGATGGACAGCGCTCCCACCGCCCGGTCGAAGATCTCCCCCAGGGACACATCGACGAAACCGTCAGTAGTCCGCCCCACCCGGGAGAAGGCCAGCAGATCGTTGATGAGCTGCTGCATCCGCTTCGCGCCGTCCACCGCGAAAGCGATGTACTGGCTGCCCCGCTCGTCGAGCCTGTCACCGTAGCGTCGCTCCAGGAGCTGGCAGAAACTCGCCACCTTCCGCAGCGGCTCCTGCAGGTCGTGCGAGGCGACATAGGCGAACTGTTCCAGGTCACGATTGGAGCGCCGCAGCGCCTCGGCCTGCGCCTCCACCGCGGACCGCGCCGCCCGCGCGACCCCGAGCTCCCCGATCAGCTGGCGTCGCATCGACTCCACGTCGGCGGCGAGCGAGGCGATGTCCGGGGGACCGGTCGGCTCGACCACGTGATCGAGATGTCCGGAGGCGACGGTTCGCGCATCGTCGCTCACCCGCTCGAGCGGGCGGGTGACCCAGGACCGTAGCGCCCGCGCGATGACCGCCAGGAGTACGGCCATGACGGCCGCGCCGGTCACCAGCGCGAAGATCAGGAAACGGAGCGCCGCCGTGACGTGCTGGCGGGCCCGGACTTCCCTGGCCCGCAGGTCCGCCTCGAGGTCCCCGGCCGCGGCGCGGACCGCCTCGAAGCGGGTCTTGCCGAACTCCGGTGACAACAGGCGGGCCGCCGCGGGACCGCCCACCCGCACCGCGTTGATGGCCGGATCGGCGTAGTCGCCGTGCCAGGCCCGGATCCGGTCCTCCAGCACGGCGAGCCTCGCCAGCAGGTCGGGGCGCTCCACGAGCCGTCGGTGCAGGTCCGCGAGCAGCGTGCGCTCGGCCCTGCGCCCTTCGTTGTAGGGCTCCAGGAAGTCCTCGCTGCCCTGAAGCAGGTAGCCCCGCATCCCGGTCTCCTGGTCGACCAGGCTGGAGACCAGTTCGGTGGAGCTCAGCAGAGCCGGGGCGAGGACGTCGCTGCGCGTGTGGAGGGCGTCATCAAGCCGGACCAACGACGAGACGACGAGACCAGCGACGATCATCAGCACCATCGCCGCCACCGCGTAGGTCACCTCGAGTCGACGGCGCAGGCGCCAGACGGACCCGACCCGGCCGCGCTCCACCGCTCCGCTCGGCCCCGCGTCGCCCGCTCCCCCGTCGGTGACGTTCGGGTGGGTGACGTTCGGGTGGGTGCGCTCCGGCATCAGCCGGCACCCCAGATCAGCAGCAGGAGCGCGACGTCGTCGGTCAGCGGGCCGCCATTGCGCGCCTCCACCCGGTCGATCAGGTTGTCGAGCAGCCCGTCGGGGTCGTCGGCGGGCCAGAGTTTGGCGATCTCGGGCAGCACGCCCTCCCAGCCCAGCGGTTCCCCGCCCGGTCCCTCCCGCCCCTCCAGCAGGCCGTCCGTGGCGAGCAGGAGCGCCCAGTGCGGCCCGAGCTCGATCCGCACCTCCTCGGAGAGGTCGTCGTCGACGATGCCAAGAGCCGGACCGACGACGTCGCCCGGCAGCGCCGACAGCCGCGGATGCAACAGCGCCGGCGGCGGATGACCGGCCAGCCGCATCCGCGCCGAGGTCCGGTCGGGAGCGATCGCGAGGGTGCACACCGTCGCGAAGATCTCATCCTGTTCCCGCTCGCTCACCAGCACGCGTTGGAGATACCCGAGCCGGTCGGGTTCCGGAACACCGGCGAGGACCAACGTGCGCCACGCGATCCGCAGGCTCACCCCGAGCGCCGCCTCGTCCGGGCCGTGCCCGCAGACGTCGCCGAGCAGGACGTGGAGCGTGCCGTCCGCGGTGGACACCATGTCGTAGAAGTCCCCGCCGAGCAGGGACTGCTGCCGGCCGGGGCGGTACCGGGCGTCGTGATGCAACCGGCCGTCGTCGATGAGTGGCCGGGGTAACAGGCCGCGTTCGAGGCGGGCCCGCTCGTCCGCCAGCAGCTCCGACTCCCGCAGCGCCTGCGCGGCGGTGTCGGCCCGCTTGCGCTCAATCGCGTACCGGACGGCCCGGACCAGGTCCCGCCCGTCGACCTGACCCTTGACGAGATAGTCCTGCGCGCCCGCGGCGACCGCCTGCGCCCCCCGGTACTCGTCAACCAGACCGGTGAGCACCACGACCGGCGCTCCCGCCTCGACCGTGAGCAACCGGCGTAGCGCCGACAGGCCCTCGCTGTCCGGCAGCCCGAGATCCAGCAGCACGCACGCGACGTGCTCGCTGCGACGGGCGGCTTCGGCCACCGTGCGCACCCGGGTCAGCTCGACCGGAGCGGAGACCTCGTCGAGGAGCTCGGACACCAGATAGGCGTCGGCATCATCATCCTCGACCAACAGCACCGGCCAGATCACTTTTACGGGATCAGCGTTCGGCGCCCGCATCGCGGTGCCCTCGGTTCCTGACACATCTCCTCGGCATTGCACGACACGAGGCCATACCGGCCCAACCCGGACTCGAAGCATGGCACGACCACGGCGCCCGTGCGCATCGGAACGCCGAACCGGAGTGGACCGCGGCCAGGAAGACCGTCAGGAAGACAGAGCGCGACGGGCTCCGGAAGACCGGGCTCAGGAAGACATGGTGGGCCTACGGAAACGACGGCAGTCGCAAGGACGGATCAATGAGCGGCGATGTGGCCACCAGTGACGTTGTGGCTACCAGCGGTGGTGTCGCCCTGCGCGCCTTCCTTCCCTGACGGGGTCTCACCCGCAGCCGGCGCCGTGGGACGGCCCAGCAGGTACCAGCCCCACAGCCCGGCGGGCACCGGGGCCCGCCTCGGCGCGCCGGGCACCTCCCGGGCGTCCATCACGTCGAGCAGGTGATCCCAGTAGCCCGTCAGGCGGGCCGCCAGGCTTCCACCGAACAGCCTGCTGTGCAGAAGGTGCGGATGCGGTCGGGTCGGAGCGTGGCGCATCGCGTCGGAGAAGCGGTCGAGGAGATCCCGGCGCTCGTCGTCGGACAGCTCGGCCATCAGCTCACGCAGAAGTTCGTCCTCCAGCGTCGCATGTTCGACCATCAACGCGGCCAGATCCCGGCGCAGGTTCGCGACCGGCTCCGCGGGCCGGTTGAGGTCCCCCTGGACGTACTGTTCAATGCCGCGCATCACCGAGGAGCAGCGCCGCGCCAAGCGGCCCAGGTCCGCCACCCGCGCCCGGCCGCCCACGACCCGGCGGGCCATCTCCGGGTAGACCACCGACTCCATCGCGCTCAGGTGCGCGGAGACGGCGGCCACGGCCGCGTCGCTGGCGCGCAGCGCCTGCCGCGGGTCGGTCGACGGACCATCCACGTCACCGTGGGCACCGACGTCGCGCGAGAGCTCGATCAGACGGACGGCATCCTGATGCGCGGCCTCCACCAAGGTCACCAACGTCTCGGCCATGACCACCTCGCAGCCCATGGGCGGATACCCAGCGGAGAGCTACCGGGATCCAAAGCTACGCCTATCCGACCCGGTCCGCATCTCGGCAGCCACCACGCAGCCGTAACCCGGTACCCACAAAGGGTGCCAGTCGCCTCGCTCGGCACCTACACTCTCAGGCTTGGTCCCCCTGGTGTCCGGCCGTGGCCGCGCCGAACGGCACCGTCACCGGGCGAGGAACTCGTCGAGATCGGCGAGGAACCTCGTCTCGTCCTCGACCACCAGGCCGCCGACATCGGCGTGGCCGGGCGGACCCGGCTGCGCGAGCACAATCGAACCGGCGCCGTGCCGGATGGTGAGCCGCCGCCCGAGCATCGCGGCCAGTCGCATGGAAGCCGACCCGCAGGCCTCGTCCTCGGTGACGCCGTGCCTGCTGGCGAAGGCCCGGGCCCGCACGACCCCGCCCGGCTCATCCTCCCACGCCCAGAGCTGGGTCAGGTCCTCGGCGGGTGGACGGGGCAGGTCGAGCGCGTCGACCTGGCCCGGGTCCGCGAGCATCTCATGCCACCAGCAGGGCACGGCGGCCAGGGCGCCGCGGACCCAGACCCGGCCCTGCTCCTGCCAGCTGACCGCCTCGCCGCCGGCCGGGCGGAGGATCTCCGGATGGCCACCGAGCAGCCGACCCAACAGCCAGGCCGACCCCACCAAGGCGTGCCCCGCCATGGGCAGCTCCCCGGTGGGCGTAAAGGTGGCCAGCTCCGCCAACTCCGGGTCGTCGACGAAGACCGTGGCGGGGCAGCCCAGTCGGCGCGCGACGACGGACCGCTCCCGCGCGTCGGGCAGCAGCTTCGCGGCATCCAGCACCACGGCGAGCAGGCTGCCGCCGGCGCCCGTCTCGTCGGCGAACACCCGAAGCGTGCGTACCTCGATCCCGATCACTCGATCCTCCCTGTGACGTATCCCATGCGCCGGACGTGTATCTCACCCTTCGTGCCACACCACGCCGGCACAGTTGCCAGGCATCCGCGTCCACGGTGAAGCCCGGATCGCCTCCGGACGGCCGGCACCGACTTGTCACCATGAAGGTTCACCAGCGGGGAAGGGCGTGGGAGATGCCGACAGGTGGACCTGGACATGGATCGGCGGCAGGGAAGAAGGCAGTGATGCGGGACGACGCGGTGCCGGGCGAAAGGGTACGCGACGAGACGGTACGCGAGACCCGGGGACGCGACGTTGATGGCGCGCGCCCGGACGGCGGCGACCACGGCAGCCAGCATCCCGTTCGGGAGGTGCTGGGGGACGCCCTGGAGCAGGCGTCGGCCAACGCCCATAAGCTCGCCGGCGCGCTGACCCGTCCGGTCTCCCTGGTCCGGGTGGGTCGCAAACGACGCGGGGCGCCCCGCTCCGAGCTACCGCGGACACCGGACGGGCGCGTCATGGCCTGCGGCGTGTACAGCCATGGCCGGCGGGTCACCATGGACATCGACCAGGCCGACGCGCTGCGGTTGGCGCGGTCCGAACGCAACGGGTTCGCCTGGCTCGGCCTGTTCGAGCCGAGCTACGAGCAGCTCACCGCGATCGCCGAGGAGTACAGGCTGGACAAGCTCGCGGTGGAGGACGCGGTCACCGGCCACCAGCGCCCCAAGCTCGAGCAATACGAGAACCACCTGTTCATGGTGCTCAAGACGACCAGTTACGTGGAGCACACCCAGGTAACGGGCACCTCCGAGGTAGTCACCACCGGCGAAATCATGATCTTCCTCGGCGAGGACTTCGTCGTGACCGTGCGGCACGGCAGGCACGGGGAGATGACGAAGCTGCGCGGCCGGCTGGAGGCCAACCCGGAGATGCTCCGGCACGGCCCGACGGCCGTGCTGCACGCCATCTGCGACAGCATTGTGGACGACTACGTCCGCACCGTGGAAAGCATCCAGGCCGACGTCGACCAGATCGAGACGGGCGTCTTCCACCGGGATCAGAAGCCGTCGACGGAAAGCGCCTACCAGATGAAACGCGAGCTTCTGGAGCTCAAGCACGCGGTGCTGCCGCTCGCGGGCCCGTTGCGTACCCTCACCATGGACGCCCCCACGATGGTCGACGTGGCGATGCGCCGTTACTTCCGGGACGTCGCCGACCACCTCGAGCAGGTCAGCGAGCGAATAGCTCACTTCGACGAGCTGCTTTCCTCCGTGCTCCAGGCGACGCTGACGCAGGTGACGATCGCGCAGAACGAGGACATGCGACGGATCAGTGCCTGGGTGGCGATCGGCGCCGTCCCGACCGCCGTCGCCGGGATCTACGGCATGAACTTCGACCACATGCCGGAGCTTCGTCAGACGTGGGGCTACCCGGCCGTCCTGGCCGTCATTACGACGATCTGTCTGTTTCTCTACCGTGCGTTCAAGCGCAACGGCTGGCTCTGACACCGACCTGCATGCTATGCGCGCATAGACCACGACAATGACGGCAGATCCATAGTCCCTTTTTACTATAAGTTGGCTGACGCGACGTATCCGTACGATGGGTTACCCCTGGCCCGCCACGTCGGTTACCGTTACCAACCGTGTCGGAGCAACCGGGTCTCGCGCCAGCCGCTCGGCGCGGTCCCCGCCGACCCCCCACCCCTCGGGGGACTCCATGACCTCGCCTGACCCCAAGAGTCGTAAAACGGCCATCCTGCCCGATCGGGGCGATCTCATCGCGGAGCTCGCCGGCCGGCTGGAGGCCCTCGACGCGCTCCTCAACCGGCTGGAGGATGCCGAGCGGCAGGCCGCCGACGCCAGCGAGCATCTCATCCGGACCCGCCGGTGGCAGGAGGACACGGTCCGGACCATCCAGGAGGAGCGGGCTCGGATGCGCCAGCGCCAGCACGCCCTCGACGAGCTCGCCGACCACGCCCGCGCCGCGGTCGAGGCGCTGGCGCACCACCGCTCGCTGCCCCGTGAGGTCCACGAGCTCGCGGTCGAGCTCCAAGTGCTCGATGCGGCGGGATTCCTCACCCGCCGCGGCTCCCGGTCCCGCTGAGGGGGGTGCACACCCGGCCTCACCCGTCGACTACTTTAAGTAGTCAAAATCGCCCACGGGCCGCGGGAGGGCTACCCGCCCGCCCGCCTCTCACCCGGACCGGCCGCCGCCGCGGACCCCACACGCAACGAAAAACCAGCAGGACAAACGGGGCGCGAAGGGCCTTAGGGCCGCCCGGTCAGCCCGGCCGACCGCGCGGGCCGCCGACGCCGCGCGACGGGAACTTCAACGCGCACTCGCTGTAGTTGGGAAGGACTAGTGTTTACCCACCCCATCCAAGTGGACTAGTCTCACGCCGACGTCACGACAACACCGGGCCGAACGCCGAGTCCTGCCCCCGGCCCCGGTGTCCCCTCCGAGTCGTCATCAGGGGCAGGAGCGGGGGACCCACCTCCACCGGCCGGCGCCGATCCGCGGTGTCGACCTAGGGGTGAAGCTCGACGCGTGAAGGTCACGCGAGAGCCGGGCAGCCCAGCCCGAACCCGACAGCTCACTTCGCAGGCGCACGGGAAGGAATACACCGTTGTCCGCGCAAAGCGTGCAGCTCGACGAAGAAACGCGAGGCGCCGGTCGCGGCCGTCACCGCGCACCCTCCGCGCCCCCGGCCGCCCGCAGCCGGGCCCGGGCCCGCGCCTTCGCCGCCGTGACCACCGGGACCGTCGCGGTCTCCGGAGTGGCTCTCGCCGGCTGCGCCACCGACATCAACGCCGACGCCGCGAAGGACGAGCAGCCGAACACCGCTCCGATCACCCTCGCCGCGCAGATCGGCTCCCAGGCCGCCCTGGGGGGCAGCATCGCCGCCGCGGCGGTCAGCACCCACGGCTCCACCTCCCTGCTCGGCTCGACGGGCGGTGTCGACGCCCCGCCCCTGGCCGGCAAGGTTCAGGTCGGTCTCCGGGTGACCAACCCCGACGTGAGCGTCAGCGCGGACCAGCCGATCGACATCGGCTTCTCGCTCTACAACGAGCAGACCCACGAACCGCTGGCGAACCAGCTGGTCAAGGTGCAGGTGAAGCTCCCCACCGGGTGGGCCACCTTCAAGCACCTTTACACCAACGCCCAGGGCTACGCCTCCTACACGGCCCGGGTGCTCACCACCACGAATGTCACCGCGGTCTTCGACGGCACGGACGCCCTGCAGTCCGCCCGCTCGGCGAACGACGCCACCCTGCGCGTACGGCCGGCGCCCACCCCCCGGCTCGTCCGCAACGCCGCCTGGTCGGATCTCCTCACGACAGGGGACGCCGCGGACCAGGCGTCGGTTCCGGTCCCGTCGAGCTCCCTCGGGGAGAAGGCCGTCTACCTGGCCTCCCTGCAGGCCGGCAAGCCCTACGTCTACGGTGCGGAGGGCCCGAGCTCGTTCGACTGCTCCGGCCTCATCCAGTACATCTTCAAGCAGCTCGGCAGGAGCGTGCCGCGGACGACCGACGCCCAGTTCGCCGCCGCCACCCGGGTGTCGCAGTACAACAAACAGCCCGGCGACCTGATCTTCTTCGGGACACCCGGGAACATTTACCACGTCGGCATCTACGCGGGCGACGGCATGATGTGGGCGGCGCCGCACACCGGCGACGTCGTGTCGCTCAAGAAGATCTATACCACCTCCTACTACGTCGGTCGGATCCTCTAGCGGCCGGTCGGAGCCGGCGCACCGCCCTCATGCCGACGCAACGGCTCACCCGGCTCCGGTGGATCGCCTTCGCGGCTGGGGCGCGGACCACACGAGCCCTGCCAGTCCACGAGCGGCCGGCTACCGAGCCCCTCTCCAGGCGCCGACCCGAAGCCGTGGAAGCCGGACCCGGGACTCCCACCCACCGGCGAAGCCGCGGACAGACCAGCAAGCGGGCCCTGTCACCGCCCGACAACCCGCCTATGTGGTTCCTTTCCAGCTCTCCGGACGGGCCCTCCTTCCGGTGGGACGGACGTCAGATCTCCCCCCCATCTGACGTCCGTCCGGCCGGAAGGCCCCCGATTCCGCCGGCCTTCCCTCGGATTCCCCCCCCATCCGCACGGGAAGGCCGGCGGGCCTCGGGCCCCGGCCGACCAGGTCCGCCGATGCCGCTACCCCCCTCCCGGCGGCATCGGCGGACTTCAGCCCTCGGTCTCTGCCCGGTGCGGAAACCGCCCGGCCCGCTCGCGGGCGCCGCGGTCAGGCCCCCAGCCGGTGACCAGACGAGAACTTCCACAGGGTCTCGCTGACCTTCCGGTCCCAGGAGGCCTCCGGGGCCCGGCCCTCCGGGACACGGTCCTGGCAGGTCGGCCCGGGCTCCGGGTCGAACTGCCCGACGACGCCGACCGCGGCGAACTCCGGCTTACCCGGGGCGCAGGCGGCGGTCAGGGCCAGCCGGGCACCCTCGCCGATCCCCCACACGTAGACCCGGTTCGGATCCACCTTGGTCCGTTTCGTGGAGACGAAGCGGACCACGTCGCGCAGATAGCGCACGTCGGCCCCCTCGGGTCCGTCGATCCGCCACGTGCCGCCCACGGCTTCCGGGAAGGCCACCGCGAAGTCGCGGGAGTTCGCGAGCTTGCCGGCGTCACTCTGCCGGTCAAGTGACTTCGCGTCCGCGTTGTCGTCGTGCAGGATCAACACCAGCGGAAGCGGGTTGGCGGGATCGGACGGGGCCTGGACGAGCAGCTCGCGGCCCGCCGACGCGTAGTCGCCGGGCAGGCTGACCCGCTGGGTCTTCGGGCGGTCACGGGTCCCGAGGTAGCCCCAGACGACCACGATCACGACACCGACGATGAGCACGGTTCTCTTGTTTTTGCCCCACCATCCGGCGAGGGGATTCGACACCACGGTCCAACCGAACCACACCGCTGGCCGGGAAACGCCGCAAACCTGGCAGCAGATGACGACAAGACCGGGGTCAGACCGGGGCCTGTCCGCCTTGTCCCCCCACTTGTCCCCCCAAAAAAAGCCAGGGGAGGCGTCAGGTGACGGCCAACGCGCGGCGCCGGGCCTGGCGCAGCACCTCCACCTCGCGGGGCGCGTCCAACGGCGGCAGCGGACCATGGACCCAGCTCAGCAGGAGATCGGCGAGGGCGGGATTCTGCGCGAGCACCGGCCCGTGCAGGTAGGTGCCGATGACCCGGCCATCCACGATGCCGTCCGTTCCGCCGTCACCGTCACCGATCCCGAGCCGGACCGTACCGAGCGGGATGCCGCTCGCGCCGGGCAACCGCCTCGTCCGCCCGGCGTGATTCTCATACCCGTACAGGGTGGGCAGGCCGAGCCGTGCGTCCGGTTCCACCACGATGTCCCCGACCGCACGCGCCGGCGGCGCGTCCGACGGGCCGAAGGAGCGACGGGTCTCCACGTCGACGAGATTCAGCCCCTCGTGGATCTCCCCACCGGATGGGAAGGTCGCGCCGATCACCTGGTAGCCGGCGCACACGGCGAGCACCGCCGCTCCCGAGCTCACCGCTCGCCGGATCGCCCGGTTCTGCCGGATGCCGTCCGCGGCGAGGACCTGCGGTGCGTCCTCGCCGCCGCCGAGCAGGTAGATATCACAGCTCTCGGGCACCGCCGACCCCGCGGGAACGTTCACCACCTCGACCGGCAAACCACGCCAGCGCAGGCGCTGGGACAGCACGATCGCGTTACCGCCGTCGCCGTAGGTACCAAGCAGCTCGGGGTAGATCAGCGCGATCCTGGTCGCAGAGCCGCCCGTCATCGCGTGGATCCCCTCATCTCGCGCACAACCTCACTGCGTGCACAACCTAGCCGCGTGCACAACCTAGCCACGTGCACAACCTAGCCACGTGCACAACCTAGCCACGCGCACAACCTAGCCACGCGCACAACCTCACTGCGTGGACCTCACCAGCAGATCGCGGAACGCCGTGTAGTTGGCGACGACGTCGACCACCTTCTCGTTGGCGGCCAGGGCCGCGTCCCGCGCACTGGCATACACGCTGTGCGGCACCTCCGCATAGGCCAGCCGCACGCTCATGTCCTCCTTGCGCTCCCCGGTGACCAGCACCTGCCGGCCGGCGAGCCGTTCGAACGGCACGTCCCAGATCCAGGACGGATCCCGCCCGTCAGCGGTCTGGGAGTTGAAGTCGATGACGACAGGCCGCGGCGGCGCGTCCGCCAACAGCTCCATCATCTCCACCCAGCCAGCGGGGTTCTTCGCCAGCAGCAGCCGGCCTCGATGGCCCTCCTCGCCGAGCGCCACCTCCTGATAGCGACCCTGCACATCGCCCAGGCCGGTCATGGCCGCAAGCGCATCCTCGATCTCGACGCCGAACTCCCGGGCCGCGGCGGCGGCCATCGCCGCGTTGCCGAGGTTCACCCGTCCGGGCAGATCGAGCCGGGCCTCGATGGTGCGGCCGTACCAGAGTAGTTCCCGGGAGCCGGTGACCGCGACGATCGGCTCGGGCCTGGCCAGCCCGCACTCGGACCACCAGCCGCTGCTGTTGCGGTGTAGCAGCCGGGCGCACTGCGGGCAGACCATCGCGTCCGCCGTCCAGTTCTGCCCCGCCGACACCCAGACCTGCCGGTGCCAGCCCGCCGCCGCCCAGGCCACCAGGGGATCATCGACGTTCGCGACCACCGTCGTGTCGCGCAGCTCCGAGCCGAGCTCGCGCCACATGGCGGCGATGCGCCGCGTCTCGTTGGACCGGTCGAGCTGGTCACGGCTGATGTTCAGCAGCAGGACCACCCGCGGCGAGATCTCCCTGGCCACCTTCGGCAGCCAGATCTCGTCCACCTCGAGAGCCGCCGCCGCGTCAAACGGCGGCCGGGACAGCGCGGCCAGCACCCCGGGCGCCATGTTCGCCCCGCCGCTGTTCGACTTGACCGGCCCCAGGGTGCCCAGGGCCCGGGCAAGCAGCCTCGTGGTGGTGGTCTTGCCGTTGGTGCCCGACACGCAGGCGGTCATCCGGTGGGAGCCGACCTCGGCGAGCGCCGCCGGGGATACCCGCAGCGCGAGCTTGCCACCGATCATCTCGCCGGAACCACGGCCGAGCCGGCGTGACGCCTCGGCCGCCAGGCGTTCAACGGCGAGCGCGGCCTGGGTCCTGGCGGTGAACCGGCGGGGGATTGATGTCGTCATCGCGGTTTCTACAGTGCCACGACGGCACCGGGCGGCGAAGCCCGCCCCGTCTTCTGTTCCGATAGATCCCGGTCCAGTCCCCGGTCATCGGCCCGGTACCACCCGGTAGCGCCCCCGGACGGGGGTTTGTTCCAGCCCGGACATTACCTCACGTGAGCTGGCGTTACCCATAGTCCGTTGGGGAAGGTGTCGACCGGACCACCGTCGCGGAATCGACGCGGCATCGCGGTAGAACTCACCTGACAGGGTGAACCGGAATACCCACGGCCGCCCCCACAGGTGAGAATCACAGGCGGAACACGGCTGGTCGGCGCGGGTGCGCCGGTTTGGCCACCGGGGGCCGCGCCGGGCGGGCATCCCGGACCGGCACGGCCGGCCCGGGTCCGCCGCGCGGTTGCAGAAGGGACGTGAGGGCGCACAGTGACCACGAAGGCAATCGCGATCGCGCGGGTACACGGCCACTGGTCGGTGCACGATCTCGACCCGGCCGACGTCGACGACCTCGACGCCCTCACCGACATGATGCGGGATCTGGGTGATGGCCCCGTCGTCGCCTTCCTCGAGGAGGACGACGAGTACCTCGCGGTGGTCCGGGTGTGTCCCGACGACCCGGATCCGCAGGTCTTCCTCTCCGATCGCCGGGTCCTGGTGACCTCCGACCTCGCCGAACGCCTGTTCGCCGACGCGCTGCCCTCGATGGCGGGGCTGACCACCCCGGACGACGAGGATGACGCGTCCGCCGTCACCCATGCCGCCCCCGTGGGCGATCTCGATCTACTCGGCGATCTGGGCACCCCCGCGGAGGCGTTGTTGGAACTGATCGGCGAGGAGGGGATGCTGCCAGGCGATGTGATCAGCGCGCTCAGCGAACGGGCCGGGGCGGGGGAGATCCTCGATGACGCACGTGGCTGAGCCCACCGCTTCGGTCCCGCGCCGCCGGCCCGCTGATCCGGGATGACCGATCCCGACGAGTACCCCCGGGCGGGCGCTCCCGCCCGGCTGAGCGGTCCGCCCGGACCGGACCGCTTCCACGAGGCGATGGGGCTCGCCCTGCGCGAGGCCCGCCTGGCCCCGGACCACGCCGACGTCCCGGTGGGTGCCCTGGTGGTGACCGAGGACGGCACGGTGCTCGGGCTCGGGCACAACGAGCGGGAACGCGGCGCCGATCCCACCGCCCACGCCGAGATGATCGCCCTGCGGGCGGCCGCGCGCCGGACGGGTTCCTGGCGGCTACCGGGAGCCACCCTCGTGGTCACGCTGGAGCCCTGCACCATGTGCGCGGGGGCCCTCGTGCTCGCCCGGGTGGACCGCCTCGTCTACGGCGCGGTTGACGAGAAGGCCGGGGCGGTCGGCTCGCTCTGGGACGTGGTGCGGGACCGGCGGCTCAATCATCGACCCGAAGTGGTCGCCGGGATCCGCGCCGACGAGTGTGGCGCCCTCCTGGCGGAGTTCTTCGCCGCGCGCCGGCGCCCGGCGGGGCGCTAGCCGGCACACCGCCGCCACGCTCGCCCGGTTCGGGGCGACGGGCCGCAGCCTCGGCGCCGTCGGACCCCTACACACCCCGGCGAACCGGACTCTCGCGACGTCCGGTAGGCTAGTCCGCGGTGGAGTCGCCTAGTGGCCGAGGGCGCACGCCTCGAAAGCGTGTGAGGGGGCAACCCCTCCGTGGGTTCAAATCCCACCTCCACCGCCCTAGCGGCACGTCTCGCTCTTCGCGTGCTGGCCGGGCCCGCACAGCGGTCCCGGAGGATCAAGCCCGGGCACCGGGCCGGCGGGGAGACCGGACGGCGGGGAGAGGGAGCCCATCGCGGCGAGGATCAGGCCATCGTGGCGAGGATCGCGCCGATGTCGTCAACGGTGGTCCGCGGGTTGACGATGGCGAACCGGGCGACGGTCTCGCCCTCGTGCACGGTGGGCGGAACAAACGCGAAACCGTCCCGCAGCAGGTTCTCGCTCCACCGCTGGTAGTCCGCGGCCTGCCAACCCAGCCGACGGAACACCACGATCGACAGCTGCGGTTCCCGCACCAGCTCGACGTAAGGCAGCGCGGCGATCTGGAGCGCGGCCGCCCGGGCGGTCGCCAGCGTGGACTCGATGGCCCGGCCGTAGGCCAAGGTGCCATGCGTCGCCAGCGAGAACCAGAACGGCAGCCCGCGGGCCCGCCGGGACAGCCCGATGGCGTAGTCCGACGGGTTCCAGGCCCCCGCCGAATCCAGGACCTCGAGGTAGCCGGCCCGCTGCGGGCCGTGCGCCGCCCGGGCCACCGCCGGATCGCGATACACCAGCGCGCAGGCATCGAACGGCGCGAACAGCCACTTGTGCGGATCGACGATGAACGAGTCGGTCTCGGCGATCCCGTCGAAGAGAGAGTGGGTCGATGCGGCGGCGAGCGCGGCCAGCCCGTAGGCGCCGTCCACATGTACCCACAGCCCGCGGGCCTGACAGACGTCCACCACCCCGCGGATGTCATCGACGGTGCCGAACTGGGTGGTCCCTGCGGTCGCCACCACCGCGAACACGCCGTCGACGGCCTGGGCGCCGTCCTGCTCGGCGAGCCGGTCCAGCGCCTCGGCCAACAGCGGACCGGTCAGTCGTCCGGCGTCATCCGTCGGCACGACGACGACCTCGGTGTCGAGCACCGTGGCGGCCTGGTAGAGGGAGGAGTGCGCTTCGGCCCCACAGACGAACCGCCATCGCGGTGGAGTCGGCCGACCGGCGGCGGTCAACCGGCTCCGGGCGGCATGCCGGGCGGCGGCCAGCGCCGACAGGTTGCCGACGGTGCCCCCCGGTACGAACAGCCCACCGGCGCAGGCGGGGAAGCCCGCGAGGTCCGACAGCCATCGCAGCGCCTCGTTCTCCGCGAAGACCGCGCCCGCGCCCTCCATCCAGCTGCCCGCGTAGATGGACGACGCCCCGACCACCAGATCGAACAATACAGCCGCCTTAGTCGGGGCGGCCGGGATGAAGGCGAGATTGCGGGGATGATCCGTCGAGATGCAGGCGCGGGACAGCTCCTCGTCGAACACCTCGAGAGCGCGACGGCCACCGATGCCCTCGGCGGTGATCGTGGATCCCACCGCCGCCGCCAACTCGTCCCATGACAATGGCGCGTCCAGCGGTACCGGATCGAATCCGAGCCGGACGCGGGCAAAGTCACATATCGCGCGGACGAGGTCGGCAGCCTGCGCGTCAAACCGATGCACAGGCGGAGTCTAGGGTCGGCCATGCCCGGACATCGGGCAGCTCACCCCGCCGCAACACCGGCGTTTCCGGGTCAACCCCGAGTTCACACCGGCTCGTCGCGGACCGTCACAAGTCGCCCGGGTCGGGTGATCTCCCGCGACCCGAGGGACGACGCGAGGCTACGCGTCCTGCTTGCCGCGCTGACGACGGAAGAGGAACCCGCCACCAACCAGGGCAACCAACAGAACAATCGCTCCGACACGCTTCACAACAAACCTCCACGATGAGGACCCGGCCTACGGGACGACATGCCCGGGCGTCCATCCATATACCCCATGGACGCCGCGGAAGGTGCCCAGACCCGCCGTCCCGGGGGACGAACGGCTGACACATCCTCATGCCATCGAAACCGAGCATGCCATGAAGTGGTCCCAGGCGTGCGACCGGACCGCCGGACAAGCCGACGCGTCCTACGACAGCACGATGGACACGTGTCGTATCGCGGGGCAATCTTCACGCGGCCCGGCGTTTGGACGGTGCTTTCACAGTCGCCCTCATCGCACCCGTTCGGCGACAAGGGCTGCGAGGATGTCGGCATGGCAGGGCTCGCCCGGCGGGCACCAGCAGGCCAACCGCTTACCAGCCAGGTCGGGCAACTCGGCGAGCCGCTCCGACCGCGAGTAGCGGCGACCGGACCGGTCGTACCGGACATCCGGCCCACTGCCGGTCATCCACGCCGCGTACAGCTCTACCGCCGCGGACCGCCCCCACTCGCGCTGGTCGAAGGGATTGCCCCATCGGGTCGGCCGGGCGACCACGACCACGTCGTCGGGCCTGCGCCACCCGGCGGCGCGGGAGAGCCGGACATGGGACTGTGCGACGGTCATCATCGGAGGCCTCCCAGCTCGACGACATCCCTGGCGCCGCCCAACTCGCCCGGATCGTCGGTGAGATCCAGATCGTCGGTGAGAATGGCGTGCGTGGATGGTACGGACACCACCATCCCCCCGCACGGGGTTCGCAACCGATCGGCGCGGACCGGGCCGGCTGTCCGTGCCGATCAGGCCACCTCACCGCCGATCCACGTACCAGAGGAGCCACATCGGGCCCGGGAACCAGTGGACGGTCCACGTTCGGCGGACCCGATTCAACGCCACCCCAATAAACAAGCAATCTCTGTGCAATAACCACACAATAACCGTACGATCGTTAATCGTGTGATCGTTGCAGTAAGAAACGTGCCGGAGGCACGGGAACAGCGCAAAAGGGGGCAGCCACAACCATCCAGCCATTCCCCCTTTACTTTCCGTACACCGGAAATTTGATAACGGGTAAAGTACATTTTTTCGACGCGACGAGGTTGCCGTCCCGGCCCTTCTGGTGATATCTCGCGGCGATGCGGCGGGATCGTTCCAGGGCGCCGACGGGACCGGTTGCGACCGGGCGCCGACGAGTATCCATGCCGCCTGCCGGAGGTAGGACAAGCGGCGCATAGAATGTCCGCGAGAATGTGCGCGGCAAATGCGGCGAGTCCTGGGGGCGATGGTGGCACGAGTCTTCGTCAGCCATGCGGGCTCCGACGCGGAGCTGGCCGACAGAGTGCATCAGACGCTGACCCTTCTTGGCCACCGGGTGTTCCTCGCTCAGAACATCCGGGTGGGCGTCCAGCCCGGCGACATGTGGAAGGATCGGTTGCACCGCGAGCTGCGAGCCGCCGACGCCGTGGTCTGTGTCATCACCAACGCCTACAACGCCTCCCCGTGGTGCGCCTACGAACTGGGAATCGCCTACGAGGTCGGCAGCCTGCTGCTGCCGCTGCGCGTGGAGCCGACGGTCACCTCCCCGCTTCTGGAGGACCGGCAGCACGTTCACCTGCACGAGAATCCGGGGTGGGCCGACAACCTGAACATTGGGCTGCGGCGCGTCGAGGCCGGCGGCGGGCTGGGCTGGGCGGACGACCGGTCCCCGTTCCCGGGTCTGCGGCCGTTCACCCGGGACATGGCCAAGGTGTTCTACGGGCGCGGCAACGAGCTGCGGCGACTCACCCACCGGCTACGCTCCCTCGGTGAACAGCGTCTGCTACTGGTGGTCGGCGCCTCCGGATGCGGCAAGTCGTCGCTGGTCACCGCCGGCCTGCCGGCCCAGCTGGCGGGCGAGCCCGGCTGGGAGGTGGCCGACCCCTTCTGGCCGGGCCGGGACCCGGTCCGCAAGCTCGCCCACACCCTGACCCAGGCTGCGAGGCGTGTCGGCCAGCAGTGGGCGGTCACCGACATCGACCGGCAGCTCAGGGAGGACGACCTGGCCCTGATGGGGCTGGCCGAGGAACTTCTGACGGCCGGCTCCGGCCCGGTGCGGGACAGCCTGCTGCTACTGATCATCGATCAGGGCGAGGAGCTGTTCACCCGATCGGACGAAGAGGAACGGGCCCGGTTGGCGACCCTGTTGCGGCATGGGGTCACCGGTCCCGTGCGGGTGGTCATGGCGCTTCGCTCCGAGTTCCAGGACCAGGTCTTCGCCCTGCCCGAACTGAGCGGCCCCCCCGAACAGGGCGGGGTCAACCTGCACGTCTTCCCCCTCCGCCCGCTGGCCCGGGACATGCTGCCGGTCGTCATCACCGAGCCGGCCCGGGTAGCCGGCCTGCACGTGGAGCCGGAGCTGGTCGCCAGGATGGTCGCGGACACCGAGGACGGCGAGGCGCTGCCGCTGCTGGCGTTCACGCTCCATGAGCTGGCCAAGGACCAGACCCGCGGCGGCACCCTGTCGATGGACCGGTACCACGAGCTGGGTGGCGTGCGGGGGGCGCTGGCCCGCCGCGCCGACGCCGTCCTCGACGACGCCGTGGAGACGAGCGGGCTGGGCCGGGAGGAGATCCTGGTCGGCATGGCCGAGCTCGCCACGCTCGACGAGGCCGGTCGGCGGACCCGCCGACGCATCGACCTCAAGGACCTGCCGTCCGACGCGTTGCGGAGAACCTTCCAGGTCTTCGTGAACCAATGGCTGCTGTCCACCCCCAGCGACAGCCTGGGGACCGCCGTCGGGGTCGTCCACGAGGCGTTGCTGACCGCCTGGAAGCCACTGGATGCCGTCATCCGGGAACGGGAAGCCGCCCTGCTCAGTGAGGGCAAGGTCGAGCGCGCCGCCGCCGAGTGGGAGCACAACGACGGCCCGCTCTGGGACGAGGACCGGCTGACCACCGCCATCACGACGCTGTGGCAGTCCTATGAGCGTTTCCGCGCCGGTGAGGAGCCGGTGGTCCATCTCAAACCGGCCGGGCGGAGGTTCATTGACGCGTGCGACCAGCGGATCGAGGAAGCCCGTCGCCAGGAACGTACGCGCGTCGAGGCGGCCCGCCGCCGGGAACGTCACGAACGTCAACGCCGCCAGCAGGTCATCGCTGTCCTTTCCGTGCTCCTCGTCTTCACCGTCGTCGGGGCCGCGGTCGCCACCTGGCAGTCCCTCACCGCCCGGCAGGCGCAGCGCACCGCGGAACGGGCGCAGCGCACCACCGAACGGGCGCGGCACGCCCTGATCACTCACACCCTGCTCGCCGACGCCGACGCCGCGCGGGCGACGGACCAGGTGCGCGCGTTACGACTCGCCATCGCCGCCGAGGACATCGACCCCGGTACCGGTGGTGCGGCCGGCGGTAAGGCCGCCAGTGGTGAGGCCGCCAGTGGTGAGGCCGGCGGTAAGGCCGACAGGGGCGCCGACAGCCGGGCGAACCTGCTGCAAACCCTCGCCGAGGACCCGAACCCACTCGCCAGCCGCGGCGATCCCGTCACCTCGGTGGCGTTTTCCCCGGATGGACGCATCCTGGCCGTCGGCGGCGCGAACGCAACGGTCGTGCTGTGGGATGTGACGGAGGGTCAACATCGTCGGATCGACCCGCCCCTCACCGGCCAGCACAGCGGGATCACGTCGGTGACGTTCTCGCCGGACAGCCGGAACCTCGACGCGACCGGCGTCGACGGGACGGTGCTGCGGTGGGACGTCACCGACCCAGACCGGCCACAATTGCGGGGGCGTGTGAACGCCGCCGCGGCCCTCCCCACGCCGTGGGATGCGTTCTCCCCGGACGGGCGCCTCAGAGCCACCGGCCAGGACGGATCAATCATGCTGGCGGATGTCACCGCCCCGGATCGGCCCCGGCCGCCCAGCATCCTTCTCGCCGACCCCGGACCGGTCCGGGCCGTGGCCTTCTCCCCGCACGGGCAGGTCCTGGCCGCGGTCGGATCTGGCCGGAGGGTATGGCTCTGGGATACCAGCGTCACCCCGCCGCGGCAGATCGGGCAGCCGCTGACCGGGCACACCCGCTCCGTCCTGTCGCTGGCGTTTTCCCCGGACGGCGGGACGCTGGCCTCCGGCGGCAACGATGGCACCGTCCGGCTGTGGCGGCTCGCCGCGGTCGACGCGTTCCGCCGCAACGGCGTCGTCGAGTACGCCTGCCACGAGGCCCAGGGCGGGCTCGACCGGTCGGCGTGGAGCTTCCACATTCCCGGCCTGCCCTACCAGGACACCTGCGCGGGGTGACCGCCGGCGGCACCGGCGGCTACCTCGGCAACGACGGCTACCTCGGCAACGACGGCAACGACGGCAACGTCCAGGTGTCGAGGCGTTCGGCGATGTTGTTCGTGCCCTGGCGCCGCCCGGCGATCCGCCGGGCGTCCGCGAGGAACCGGTGGGTCCGCGTGACCATCACGGCGTTCGGCCGGTGCTCGGAGATGTCCAGTGCCTCGGTGACGAGCGCTTCAGCCTCGTCGACGTGGTGGCGGTACAGGGCCGCTGTAGCCGCGGCGATCCTCGCCATCGACCGCAGGCCGGTCGCCCCGGCGACATCGAGATGGTGCACCGAGGCGTCGGTATAGACCGATGCCGCGTCCGGCTGGCCGAGTTCGACGTACGCTGCCGCGGACAGTTCGGCGAGCGTCAGCATGTGCAGGGTGTCGATCGAGAACCCGGGGTTACCCGACTGCGCGCGACTCAGCGTCCCCTGGATGCGCCAGGCACGATTGATCGCTTCGTGCACGCCCGCCCGTTCACCGAGCGCGCCCAGGGTACGGGCCTCTATCGCCGCGGCGCGGCTGGCGGCCGGCGAGCCCGCACCGACGTGGGACGTGGCGGCGCGGGCCAGCGCGAGGGCGGAGGTCAGGCGGCCGGACTTGCGGGCCAGGGAGCTCTGCCACAGCCGAACCCAGCACTGAAGTGTCCGGTCCCGCGCCTCCTCGGCGTGGCCGAACGCCTCGGCGAACGCGGCCGTCGCCCCGGGGATGTCACCGAGGTCGTGGCGGGTGGTGGCCCACAGGGCGGCCAGGCGGCCGGCGGCGCGGTGCAGGCGGGCGTCGACGGCGGTCGGGTGCCCGCCCTCGGCGAGCAGGGAGCGGACGGCCGGCAGATGCCGGCGTAGGTACACGCTCGTCGCGCCGATCGGAGTCCGCTCGTACGCCCCGGTGATCTGCTCGATGCGGACGTCGATGTGGTTCAGGACGTCCTCGGACGCGATCACTCTCGGGATCACTCGCCCGCTCCGGACCATGAACAGCCCGGGTGGCAGGGATGCCCCCGCCGCCAGCCGGAGGAACCGCCGTCGATCGGACTCGTCGCCCATGCCGCACCTGCGCTTCGGGATGTCGCCCGCCTCCCATGACCATGATCCGTCCGTGGGCAGTCGAGAAACGGGTCATCGTCCATGGTCACGCCCCGTCTTCCATGATCATGCCCCGTCTGCCGGTCCGACTGCACACTCGCTGGACGCTAGCCGGGGCGGCCGCCCGCCGGAAGCGGAAACACCCAGCACAACGTGGTCTCCCGCGGCCTGCGGGCCACGGCCCACGGCGTCCCACGGCGGCACCGGTCGACCCGGCGCAGGTCACTAGCCGTGACTTTTGCACCGGCGGAGCCTCAGTGCGGTCGTGGCAGCCGCCCGCCGGCAGCCGGCCGCGACGGGCGAGGTCGGCGGTGATGTGGGTGAGGTTCGCCGCGTTGTGCAACCGCCAGCGTTCCCAGCCGGGAGTGCCCTTGCGCACCCGCTCCGGCCGGACGTCCGCGGCGTCGGTAACGGTCTCGAAGGGTTTCTGCTCGTGCGGCCGCACGTCCGTGACGTGGCTCAGCCCCTGCGGTGGGGTGCCGACGAAGCCGCAGCGCAGGATGCGGATGGCGGCGAGCAGCCGGTCCACGAGGGCCGGCTCGCAGAGCACATCGTCGTCGAGGTAGAGCACATATCGGCCGCGGGACGCGTCGAGCAGGAACTGGCGCTGCTCCGCCATGCCCCGCCACATCCGCCCCCGGTGCACCTCGACGGCGCCGCCCCGCGGTGTAGTAGCTGGTGGACATCCGTACCCCAGGCCGCGTCAGTGTCGGCCAGAGGCCATCCGGGATCCGGACCAGATTGGTGAAGATCTCCACCGTCATGCCGGTGTCGAGCGCCCGGCCGACAAACTCGGGCAGCGCCGGGTGCAACGTCGGCTCACCGCCGATCATCGACACCAGGCGGACCCCGAGCTCGGCGGCAGCGTCGATGACCTCCGCCCAGTCGGCCGCGGTCATCGGCCCGTGCCCGCCGGCCGGGCCCGAGTCGGCGTAGCAGTGGGAACAGGAAAGCTGGCAGCGGCCGGTGAGCTCCAGCGACAGCCGGTCGATCGGCGGTGGGGCAAGGGTGGTGGTCACTTGTTCTCCTTGCGGGTGGATGCGGTGGGGATCAGTGGGCGGTGAGGGCTCGCGGGGGATGGAGCTCGCCGCCCTGGTGGAGGGCGGCGCGCTGCGTGAGCTGGTCGGGGGTGAGGGCCTTCATCCCGTGGTAGGTGCCGGCGACCTGGGCGCGGGCGAGTTCGAGCGCGAGCGCCGCCCACTGGACGAGCTGGCGGTCGATCTCCTCCATCTGCTCGGTCGCGGGCAGCGTGCCGCCGTACAGGAGGTGGTGGACGAGCGCGACGGTCCGCGCCATCTGGCGGACGTTGGTGTCGGCGGTGCCCTGGTAGCGGGTGCACTCCTCGGTGAGGATCTTCACCTGCTCGTCGCTGAGGTTCAGGGCCTCGCGGTGCTCGACGTCCTGGCCGAACAGTCGGCCTGCTCGGAGCCGCTGCCGTTGCCGCCCAGATCTCCGGACGGATCGCGGCCGCCGCCGCCATCGCCCCCCGACGCTGCGGGAGATCGAGGCGAACATCAACCGCATCGCCCGCGCCTACATCGTCACCCCGCCGGCCGAGCTCGCCGCCGAAGCCGAACGGGAGTGGATGGCCGTCGAGCGGATGCTCGATCGCCGGGTGCGAGGGAAGACCCGGACCACGTTGGACCTCCGCGCCGGCCAGTACGCGATCTATCTCGCGTTGACCGCCAACGACCTCGGCGCGCAGGAGGATTCCGACACCTATCTCGATCTTGCCGGTCAGCACGCCCAGGAAGCCGGCGACCGGCTCCTGTCCGACTGCGTCGCCGCGGTCGGACAGCTCGTTCGCGTACTTCCGGAATGATCCGCATCGCGCGCGGAGCGTGGCCGCGGAGCGGCGCCGTGACGCGCACCCCTACGCGCGGCCCATGCTGGCCGCCTGCGAATCGCGGTCCGCCGCCCGCGGGGGCGACGAGTCGACCGCGCGAGCCGCGCTAGACGACATGTGGGACCACCTGTGGAACGGACCCGTCATGCCCGGTGAGGTCCGCATCGATGAAGGCCAGGCCGTGGCTCAGACAGCGGCGATCCTCGCCACCCTGCGGGACCCGGCCTCCGAGAAGTTCGCGCAGCGCGCCGTCGACGCCTACCTCGGAAGCGGCCGGTCGGCGAACCTCGGCGGCTCCTACAACGCCCTCGCCCGCAGCTACCTGCACCGGGCCGAACCGGACCCGGAACGGGCCACCGCTGCGACGCGCAGTGCGTTGGAGGCGGTCGGAGACCAGCGGACTTCGTGGGTCGTCGGACCAGCCGCGAAGACCTGGCGCACCCTGGATGCCCGCTGGGGAACGATGCCGGCGGTCCGGGAACTCGGCGAACCGGTCGCGGCAGCGCAACGCCCGGCACTGACGTCCGGAACGAACGTCTGAGCCGCGCCTTTCTGCATGCCTACCGCGTGCTCCGCGGCCATAGGGACCGCGGCGGCGCCCGTTCTGCCCATAGCGGGCGGGCAGCGTCACGGCGTCGGTGTGCGACGCGCAGATGCAGTAACGGATCCCGAGGCCGCAGATCTGGCCGCGAGGGTCGTCGGTGGCCAGATGTCCGCAAATGCCGCCGCGCGGGAAATGGGCTGGCGGCACCCGCGGATCGTCGTCTCCTCGCCTACCGCGGTCGCTGCCGCTCTCCGTAAGCACATGTCCCGCGATGACCTAGCGCGCCTGATCGCGATCCTCCAGGAAGGCAACAGCCATGGATGACCTGTACGCCCGCGCCGGGCTGATCCGTCACAAGGTCAACGTGTTCGCTGCGATGGACACGGACGGGAAGGCGTATTCGCCGCTCCGTCCCGAACCGGAATCCGGCCCGGAACCCGCAGCCCCGGCCCCCAATCGCGTGATCTCAGTCACATAGCGGGTCAATCAATAGAAGATCATAGATCTTGATGTTTCAAGATCAATAATTTGCCGTAGCCGGATGATCGTCGATATGAACGGATGTGGGTCGCCCTCGGTCGGTCCGCTCCACAAGGGAGTGGTCTGGCTAAAGGGAGGAACCCCGTGTTTCTGATCGTTCTGATGACCGCGGTACCCGAGGCGCTGTACCGCGGTGTCTGGCTGCTGGGGCTGATCGTGGTGCTTCGCGGCGCGACTCCGGCGGAGCGGGAAGCCCTCCTCAGAGCCTACGGACGGGCATATCCAGCACCGCGAGCTCAGAGAGTGTCACGGCAGCGGTGACCGTCAGCCGGCGCGGTGTCCAGCGAGGGCGTAGGCGGGGTGCCGGGCGCGGTTGTACCGCTGAGTGGTGCGCGGGTCGGCGTGGCCGGCGGCGTCCTGGACGTCGTGCAGGGGCAGGTCGGATCGCCACGTTGCGGAGCGGGTGGTTCCTGCGGAGGTCGGTCTGCCGGGTGTACCGGTCGAGCGCGGTCGACGTTGGAGACCACCGGCCTCCCTCCGCGATCGCCGCGCGGGGCGCGCCTGCGGACGCTGTCCGAGCGCACGTTCACCTGCCAGTCCTGCGGACTGGTACTCGACCGCGACCACAACGCCGCAATCAACCTGCACAACCTCGTCGCCGCCAGTGCGTCGGAGACGGTAAACGCCCGTGGAGACGACCGTAAGACCCGCGCAAGCGGGCAGGTGGCTAAGAAGCGGGAACCGAGCGCGGCTTCGGCCGATCAGACTCGGGGCGCCTCGCCGAGAGGCAAGGCGGCATGAGAGCACCATTGGACGCTCACATGCAACGGTGTCGACATCACGCTGGTGTCCAAGCGGCACGGGCACAGCTCCACCGCGATCACCGGCAACCTCTACGTCCACCTGATGCGGTCGTCCGGCCAGCGGGCCGCCGAGGCGGTGGCTACCGCGGTGCCCCGCACACGCCGGACTCTCACGGGACTCTCACAACGATCATCGGAGGATGGTGACCCTGTGTCCGACCCGGAATCCGCCCAGGTCAGGAGCCTTGACCATAATTGCCGGAATACAGCGAAACGGCGGAGGATGCGAGATTCGAACTCGCGAGGGGTTGCCCCCAACACGCTTTCCAAGCGTGCGCCCTAGGCCACTAGGCGAATCCTCCGTGGATGAGACTATCTGATCGTTGCGGGGCCGGGCGCCGGGCCTGCCGCCGTGCCGCCCGGCAGACCTCGGAATTCATGATCGTCCATCACGGGCTAGACTGCACAGCAGACCCCTCGTGCGGCGTTACCCTCGTGAACCCCCCCAGGGCCGGAAGGCAGCAAGGGTAAGCGGGCTCTGGCGGGTGTGCGGGGGGTCCTCTCGTTTCGCCGATCGTCTCGTCGAGCACGCGGAGCAGGTCAGTGAGCACAGCGTTGTACAACCGCTACCGTCCCGCGACGTTCGCTCAGGTCGTCGGCCAGGAGCACGTGACCGACGCGCTGCGCAAGGCCCTGCGCACCGGTCGGCTGCACCACGCCTATCTCTTCAGCGGCCCCCGGGGCTGCGGCAAGACCTCCTCCGCCCGGATCCTCGCCGCCTCGCTGAACTGCGTCCAGGGCCCGACCCCTGAACCCTGCGGGGTGTGCGACGAGTGCGTGGGCATCCGGACGGGCGCCTCGATGGACGTCACGGAGATCGACGCCGCGTCGCACGGTCTCGTTGACGACGCCCGTGACCTGCGCGAGCGGGCGTTCTTCGCCCCTGCGTCGGCCCGGTTCAAGGTCTTCGTGGTGGACGAGGCGCACATGGTGACCGCGGCGGCGTTCAACGCGCTGCTGAAGGTCGTCGAGGAGCCCCCGCCGTACCTCAAGTTCGTCTTCGCCACCACCGAACCGGACAAGGTCATCCCGACCATCCGGTCCCGGACGCACCACTATGCCTTCCGGCTGGTTCCGCCGGGCGTGCTGCGCGAACATCTGGCGTCGGTCTGCGCCCGGGAGGGGGTCGTCGTCGATCCAGCCGTGTTGCCGCTGATCGTGCGGGCGGGCGCCGGATCGGTTCGCGACTCGCTGTCCGTTCTCGACCAGCTGCTGGCCGGCGCGGACGACGACGGCCTGCGCTACGACCGGGCGGTGGCGCTGCTCGGCATGACCGACGGCGTCTTGCTGGACGAGACCGTCGACGCGCTGGCCGACCGCGACGGCGCGGCCCTGTTCACCGTGGTCGACAAGGTCGTCTCCGCCGGTCACGACCCGCGCCGGTTCGCGACCGATCTCCTCGACCGGTTCCGCGACCTGATCGTGATGGCGGCCGTTCCGGACGCGGACGCCCGCGGCCTGCTGGAATCCTTCTCCCCCGACCAGATCGACCGGATGCGGGCGCAGACCACCCGGATGGGCCCCGCCGAGCTGTCCCGGACGGCGGACGTCCTGCACAACGGCCTGGTCGAGATGCGGGGGACGGCGAGCCCACGGCTGATACTGGAACTGATCATGGCCCGTGCGTTGCTGCCCACGGCGTCGACCGACCCGGCCGCGCTGCTCACCCGGTTGGAGCGGCTGGAACGGCGGGCCGTGCTCGGCGGGGAAGAACCGGAGCCGGGCCCCCCGGCCCCGCTGCCGGTCGGCCGGGCTCCCGCGCCGGTCCACCCGCCCGCCGCGGACCCGGAGCCCATGCCGCTGGCAGTCCGGGCATCCGCTCGGACCGGACCGGTGTCTCGACCGGCGGCGGGCCCCCAGCCTGGTTCGCCGGGTCCCGCGTTCACGTCGGGTGATCGCCCCTCGGGCCCGGCAGGTGTTCCGGGCACGGCCGGCACGCCCGGGACCGGGCGGATCGACGCCGCCGGCCTGCGGATGCTGTGGGACGAGCTTCTCGCGCTCGCCGGCCGCCACAGCCGGAAGACGCATGCGATCCTGAAGGATCACGCGACCGTTGCCGACGTTCGGGGCGACGAGGTCGTGCTGGCCTTCGCCACCCCGACGATGGGCCGGATGTTCGGGCAGGGGAACAACGCCGAGCTGTTCTGTACGGTGCTGGCGGAGAGACTCGGCGGGACCTGGCGGGTCACCGTCGCTCCCGCGGGCGGATCTGGTCGCGGCAGCGGGCGGCCCGCAGCGGGTCCCGGTCCGGGCGGCGGTGGCTACTCCGGCCCGCCCGGTCCCTCCAAGGCCTCGGGGTTCGCCGGCTCGGGCGGAGCCCCCGGGCCCACCGGCCAGGCGGGAGCATCCCGCTCACCGGCACCGGCACGGCCCGCCGGCCCGGCAGGACAATCCTCCGGCCCCTCCTGGGGCCCGCGGCTGGATCCGCCCGTCGGCGCCGAGAACCGCGCCGTCTCGCCGGGATCCCCCCGAGCCATGCCCGGCCAGATGCGCGGACCGGCGGGGTTGTCCCCCGACACCGGGAACGGCTACGGCGGCTCCACCGACGGAACCGAAGGCGGCACGACAGACCCTGGCCGCGGCCCGGACGGCTACGGCGACCCCCGCGAACACGGCGACCCCCGCGAACACGGCGACCCCCGCGAACACGGCGACCCCCGCGAACACGGCGACTCCCACGGCGCCGGGCACGGTTCCACCGGCCCGGGCCCCGGCCCCGAGGGCGGCCCCGGCCCCGAGGGCGACAGGCCCTGGTCCGCCACGGGCCGGGACGGCTCGTCGCCCGGACCGGCGAACGGGGTCGCCGCCGCTGCCAGCGCACCTCCCGCCGGGGACGAGCCGGGTCCGCGGCGCGAGGACGAGCCGTCCCTCGACGACGAGGCCGTCCCGTCCGGTCCCGGCGGGGCCCGCGGGGGCGAGGAGGCCGCCGTGTCCCTGCTACGGAGCGGACTGGGTGCCACGATCATCGAACAGATCTCGTCCGGCTGATCTCGTCCGGCTGAAGGAACAGATCTCGTCCGGTTGAAGGAGACGTAGGCTCATCGACATGTCTAACCCACAGAACCGCGCCGGGAGTGGGGCCTCCGCCGGGGGCGGGGCGCTGGGGCAGCTCTTCGAACAGGCGCAGAAGATGCAGGCCGCGATCCTCGCCACCCAGGAGGACCTCGCCACCGCCCGGGTGGACGGGACGGCCGGCGGCGGCCTGGTCCGCGCTACCGTCAACGGCGGCGGGGAACTGGTCGATCTGACGATCAGCCCCGAGGCGGTCGACCCCGAGGACACTGAGACGCTCGCGGATCTGATCCTCGCGGCGGTCCGTGACGCGACCACGAATGCCCACAAGCTCGCCGCCGACCGGATGGACGCGATCACCGGTGGCCTCGGCGCGGGCGGCCCGGCAGGTCCGGGTGGCGCCGACGGACTCGGTGGACTCGGTGGACTCGGTGGCCTGCTGTCCGGTGGCGGCCTCGGAGGCCCGCTTCCGGGTGGCCCGGGCCTTCCCGGGCTCGGCTGACAACCGGCGGCACCGGTGTACGAGGGCATCGTCCAGGATCTGATCGACGAGCTCGGGCGGCTGCCCGGCATCGGTCCCAAAAGTGCCCAGCGGATCGCGTTTCATCTGCTGGCCGCCGACCCCGTGGACGTCCGCAGGCTGGCCACCGCCCTGACCGAGGTCAAGGAGAAGGTCCAGTTCTGTCGGAGTTGCTTCAACGTGGCGCAGTCGGAACTGTGTCGGATCTGCTCCGATCCCCGCCGCGATCCGAGCTCGATCTGTGTGGTCGAGGAACCCAAGGACGTCGTGGCGATCGAACGCACCCGCGAGTTCCGGGGGCGGTACCACGTGCTCGGGGGCGCGATCAATCCCATCGGCGGTGTCGGTCCCGACGACCTGCACATCCGGGAACTCGTCGCCCGCCTGGCGGACGGCACGGTGACCGAACTGATCCTCGCCACCGATCCGAATACCGAGGGTGAGGTCACCGCATCCTACCTGGCCCGGCAGATCGCTCCGATGGGCCTGAAGGTCACCCGCCTCGCCAGCGGCCTGCCCATGGGCGGTGACCTCGAATGGGCGGACGAAGTGACCCTGGGACGCGCCTTCGAGGGACGCCGCGTCGTCAGCGCCTGACACCCCGGCCTGCTGTCACCCGGTCCCACCCCGAAGCCACCCGGCTCCACCGGTCCGCCACCGGGTCCGCCGGTCCGCCACCGGGTCCGCCGGGGCCGCTGCAGCCGCTAGAACCCCAGGATGGGGGCATAAGCCGAGCTGGGAATCGAGGCCAGGGCCAGCAGGACCACGCTGACGTCAAGGTGGTCGGCCTCGGCACTGAACACGGCGTGTAATCCTCTGGTGCGGTAGATCCGTACCTCGGGATCCCGGACGACCTGTACTCCGAAGACGTTCGTCGCCCGTAGCCACCAGACCCGCCCGGCCGCCCGGACCCTGACCTGACGGGCGTCCCGGCGCAGCCCGGTCGTGAGCCGGGCGAGTCGGGTGGCCGGCAGGCAGGGCTGATCCAGATAGCCGATGATGTCCCGGTCGGAGCCGTGCACCACCAGCCGGACCGGCCGGGCCGCCGAACCCGGCTCGACGAGGTCGGCCTCCGCCGCGATCTCCCGGTCCCGCGGATACATCTCGGCCGCCCAGATCCCCTCACCGTGCAGGACCCGTTTACCCTGCGGGCCAGCCCCCGGATGGCCGCGGGGCACCATGCCGCCGATGATCCGCCCGGCCCCTTCCAGCCGCCACGCGACGGAGACGACCACCCCCGACGGCACCGGCGTGGCCAGGTCGCAGACGGCTGGTAGGTGGCACATGCGTAGATCACGGACGCGCCTATCCATCCACACCGCTCAGGTCTCCAGCGCCGCGGTGCCCCGGACCCACGCCGCCGCGGTGCCCCGGACCGCCCGGCGAACCGCCATCCTCACCGGAGGACATCCCGGTAGCTTCCCGCACCAACGCCACCCAAACCTCAAAATTGATCACTCTGAGTTATCTCCTTCACGCTACAGCAGCCCTTCATCCATGGATTGCCGCCGAGTCGCTCCGCTACGCGCCCAGATGCTACGAGGCGCGCCGATCTACCCATGATGCGCATTCGCCCGAGCATCTGCGCGGGCATTCGACGAATTCGTCGGCTCGCGCGTCGGCGTGGGAATCGGCCGGAGCATCGACGAACGCATCGAGACGGGCGGCAGCAAGAGCATCCAGAGAAAGGTGGGACGGCGTCCGCGCGCACCTTCGCGCGAGCATCGGACACCCGGATCCGATCCCGGGAGCGGTGGTACCCGCGCCCCCAAACACGGAGACCACCGGGCGACCACTGATGGTGACCACCGGAAGGCCCCACCATCACCCCGCGGTACGCATCCTCCAATCGGGACGTCAGGGTAGGGGGTACCCGGCGAACGCTCTGCCGTCCGTCTGCCACCAGGAGGTCCTGAAGCATGATCATCAGTTCACATGTCGGGGCGGGCGCTTTCGTGGGCATGGCGATCCGGCACCCGGTGTCCGCCCTCGCCGCCGGCTTCGTCTCACACCTGGTCATGGACGCGTTGCCCCACTGGGGAACGGGTCCGAACACCGAGCCGGAATGGTTGCCGATCGCACGCAAGGACGGCGTGGCGGGACTCGCGGCCATGGCCTTGTTGACGGCGTCCGCCCCCGCCGGGCGCCGACTCGCCGTCCTCGCCGGCATGACCGGTGCCTGCCTACCGGACACCGACAAGGTGGGCCGGTACTTCGTCGGGGTGAGTCCCTGGCCGAGCCGGTTCGACCGTTTCCACGAAGCGATCCAGAACGAGGCCCGACACCGCCTGCCGCGCGAGATTGCGACGGCCGCCGTACTGACCACCGCGGGCACCCTACTCCTGCGCCGACTCGCGACCCGCGGCGACTGAACGCGGAAGCTCAGCGCGCATCCCCCGGCAAGGTCGCCAAACCTCCGGGCCCTTCCGGATCCCGGGCCCTTCCGGATCTACGAACCAGATCCGGAAGGGCCGGCATCGGCAGGAAGGCCCGGCACCGACAGGACAGGCAAAACGGTCAGGGCAGCAGCACGGCCGCGCCGGTGACCCGGTCGGCGGCGAGGTCGGCGAGGGCCCGGTCGGCCGCGGACAGCGGGTAGGGCGACACGGTCACCGCGAGCCGGTGCTCGGCGGCGATCGCCAGGAACTCCTCACCGTCGGCGCGAGTGTTGGCGGTCGTGCTGCGTACGGACCGTTCCTGGAACAGATGGTCGGAGTAAACGAGCGGCGGGATGTCGCTGAGGTGGATGCCCGCGATGGACAGCGTGCCGCCACGGTCGAGCGCGGCGAGCGCCACCGGCACCAGGTCACCCACCGGGGCGAAGAGCACGGCCGCGTCCAGCGGCTCGGGCGGTGCGGCATACGCCTCGCCCGCCGAGGCGGCGCCGAGTTCCAGAGCAAGCTCGCGGGCCCGCGCCGAGCGCGTCATCACGTGGACGGTGGCGCCCTGTGCGATCGCCACCTGGGCGGCGAGATGGGCGGACGCGCCGAACCCGTAGATGCCGAGCCTCCCGCCGGGCGGCAGCTCCGCCCGGCGCAGCGCCCGGTAGCCGACGATGCCGGCGCACAGCAGCGGGGCAAGCTCCGCATCGCTGTAGCCGTCGGGCAGCCGGTAGGCATAGTCGGCGCGCACGCAGGCGTACTCGGCGTATCCGCCGTCGACATCCCATCCGGTGTAGGTCGAGGCCGGGCAGAGGTTCTCCGCTCCGCGCCGACAGTACCCGCAGGTCCCGTCGGTCGAGGCCAGCCAGGCGATGCCCAGCCGGTCCCCGGTGCGCACGCCGCTCACCCCCTCGCCAACCGCGTCGACCCGTCCGACGACCTCATGTCCGGGCACGGTGCGCGGTCGGTGCGGCGGGAGATCACCCTCGGCGAGGTGCAGATCGGTACGGCAGACTCCGCAGGCGTCGACGTGGACCCGAACCTGGCCCGGCCCTGGCCGGGGCACGGGCAGCTCGGCCGGGCGCAGCGGGCGGGTGCTCATCGGCCCGGGAGCGACTACTTGCCAGGCACGCATCCGCTCGGGTAGCTCAGATGTTGACGCCATGATCACGAGCCAGACCACCAAGGTCATTGTGGCCCTGGCCGACGGCGCGGAACTTCCAGTCGGCGCCGTTGCGGTAGACCTCACCGAAGATGACGACGGTTTCGGTGGAGTAGTCCTCGGACAAATCGTAGCGGACCAGCTCGTTTCCGCCCTGGTCGACCACGCGGATGTAGGCGTTGCGCACCTGGCCGAAGTTCTGGTTCCGGTTCACCGCGTCGTAGATGGAAACCGGAACGATAATCCGGTCAATGTCGACTGGAACCAGTGCAAGGTTGATGATAACGGACTCGTCGTCCCCCTCGCCCTGTCCGGTCAGGTTGTCACCGGTGAGCGTGATCGCCCCCTCGGGGGACGCGAGGTTGTTGAAGAAGACGAAGTAGCCGTCGTTGAGGACCTTGCCGTCCGCCCGGACGCCGATGGCAGAGGCGTCCAGGTCGAAATCGGTCCCGGTGGTCGTGCGGGCGTCCCATCCGAGCCCGACGTTCAACGCGGTGAGCTGGGGGGTGCCGGCCTCGGCGGCCTGCTTCGTGAGGCTGACGTTGCCGCCCTTGGCAAGGCTGACTGCCATTGAGGATCGTCCTTCCTGAGCTGGTCCTCGGCGTCGGGGACCATCGCGTGGACCGCGTGCGTCGCAGTCGGTCATACGGGTGAGCCGGTCGTACGGGTGAGTCGGTCATACGGGTGAGCCGGTCGTGCGGATGTCATCACCCTGGCACACCGGAAGGAATACGCCCAGCACCCCGTCGCCGGGGCGACATCGTCCCGGCGGCGGAAAAGGGACACCGGACCAGATCCGGGCAAGGCCGCCGAGCAAGGGCGACGGGCGGCCGCGCTCGGTCAGCGGCCGCGCTCGGTAACCTGGCTGCCATGGCGCTCTTGGTCGCGAAGTTCGGTGGGTCCTCCGTTGCCGACGCGGACCGCATCAAACGAGTCGCTGAGCGAATCGTGGAGAACCGGCGGGCCGGCAACGACGTCGTCGTGGTGGTCAGCGCGATGGGTGACACCACCGACGAACTTCTCGATCTGGCCGAACAGGTCTCGCCGCTTCCGCCCGCCCGGGAGCTCGACATGCTGCTCACCGCCGGTGAGCGAATCTCGATGGCGCTGCTGGCCATGGCGATCACCACCCTCGGCGCCGAAGCCCGCTCGTTCACCGGCTCCCAGGCCGGAGTCATCACCGACTCGGTGCACGGCAAGGCGCGCATCATCGACGTTACCCCCGGGCGGATCCGCGCCGCCCTGGACTCCGGCGCCATCGCGATCGTCGCGGGCTTCCAGGGTGTGAGCCAGGACACGAAGGACATCACCACGCTCGGTCGAGGCGGCTCGGACACGACCGCGGTGGCGCTCGCTGCCGCGCTGGGAGCAGACGCCTGCGAGATCTACACCGATGTAGACGGCGTGTTCACCGCCGACCCGCGCATCGTCCCCGACGCCCGCCGCATCGACACGATCTCTTATGAGGAGATGCTGGAGATGGCGGCGTGCGGCGCGAAGGTCCTCATGCTGAGGTGCGTCGAGTACGCCCGCCGTTACAGCGTCCCCGTGCATGTCCGATCGTCCTTCTCTGCGAAGCCGGGCACGTGGGTCACCGAGATTCCGGAGGAACAGCTCGTGGAACAGGCCATCATCCGTGGGGTCGCGCACGACCTCAGCGAGGCGAAGGTGACGGTCGTCGGATGCCCGGACAAGCCCGGGGTGGCGGCGGCGGTGTTCCGGGCCGTGGCGGACACCGACGTCAACCTGGACATGATCGTTCAGGTCGGCTCGGTCGCCGGGTCGGGGCGGACGGATATCTCGTTCACCCTGCCCAAGGCGGATGGACGTACCGCGCTCACCGCGCTCACGAAGGTCCAAAGCGAGATCGGCTTCGAGCGCACCCTCTACGACGACCACATCGGCAAGCTGTCGCTGATCGGCGCGGGGATGAAGTCGCACCCGGGGGTGTCCGCCCGGTTCTTCGGCTCCCTCGCCGACGCGGGGGTCAACGTCGAGATCATCTCCACCTCTGAGATTCGCATCTCAGTAGTGGTGCGCGACACCGACCTCCCGCTCGCCGTGCGGGCCGTGCACGGCGCCTTCGACCTGGGTGACCCGAACGGCGGGGCGATCGTGTACGCGGGAACCGGACGATGACGTTGGCGACGTCGTGGGTCCTCGAGACGGCGGCACACCGCGGCAGCTGGACACGCCGCGGCGGCACAGTGGCGAATCAGGAGGATGGATCGTGACGAGCAACGAGGCGGGCCGGCGACCGACGCTCGCAGTGGTGGGGGCGACCGGCGCGGTCGGCACGGTGATGCTGTCGCTGCTCGACGAACGCCCCGGCATCTGGGGAGAGATCCGGCCGATCGCCTCGGCCCGATCCGCGGGACGGACGGTACGGGTGCGCGGCGCGGACGTCGTCGTCCAGGCCCTGGCACCGGAGGTCTTCGACGGCGTGGACGTGGCCGTGTTCGACGTTCCCGACGAGGTCTCCGCCCGGTGGGCACCGGTAGCGGCGGCCCACGGCGCGGTCGCGGTCGACAACTCCGGCGCGTTCCGGATGGACGCCGACGTGCCGCTGGTCGTGCCGGAGGTGAACGCCGACCAGATCCCCACGCGGCCGCGGGGCATCATCGCGAACCCGAACTGCACCACCCTGTCGATGATCGTTGCGGTCGGCGCTCTGCACCGGGCGTTTGGGCTGGAGTCGATGTTCGCGGCCTCCTACCAGGCCGCGAGCGGCGCCGGGCAGGCCGGCATCGACGCCCTCTACGACCAGCTCACCGTCGTCGGTGGCACCCGCGAGCTGGGGCGGACCGCCGGTGACGTGCGTAAGGCCATCGGTGAGGACGGCCTCGGCCCCTTCCCGGCGCCGCTGGCGCTCAACGTCGTGCCCTGGGCCGGTTCACTGAAGGACGGCGGCTGGTCCTCGGAAGAGTTCAAGGTCCGCAACGAGTCCCGCAAGATCCTGGGTATCCCGGATCTGCGGGTGTCGGCTACCTGTGTGCGGGTGCCGGTCATCACCACGCACGCGGTCGCGGTGCACGCCCGCTTCACCCGGCCGGTGACCGCGGACGAGGCGCGCACGGTGCTGCTGAACGCTCCCGGCGTCGCCGTCGTCGACGATCCGTCAGCCGGCGAGTTCCCGACCCCGGCCGACGTCGTCGGAACGGACCCGACCTGGGTCGGCCGAATCCGGCAGTCGCCGGACGACCCGCACGAGGTCGCGCTGTTCCTCTGCGGGGACAACCTGCGCAAGGGCGCCGCGTTGAACACCCTGCAGATCGCCGAACTTCTCGTGCAGGATTGGCTGTACCTTTAATCAGGCGTTAAGCTTTTGGCCGCGAACCACGCCATCCGGGAACCGATGAACGCCCCGCGCTTTCCGGCCCGAGAAAACGATCGAGATCAGCCGGAAAAAACATACCTTCCACCGAACTGTCGGATATCGAACTGATCGAGAAGTCGAGAAGCGGTCAGCCCGCCCCAGGAGGACCCTTGGGCGGGCTGACCGTTGAAGTCTCTCGTGGCTCAGACGACGCGGACGGCGTCGGCCTGCGGACCCTTCTGACCCTGGGTCACCTGGAACTCGACCCGCTGGCCCTCCTCAAGTGCCTTGTAACCGTCCATCTGAATCGCGCTGTAGTGAACGAAGACGTCGGAACCGCCGCCGTCCACGGAGATGAAGCCGAAGCCCTTCTCCGAGTTGAACCACTTCACCGTGCCCTGAGCCACGTGCCGTTCTCCCTGCTGGTGCAGTCAGGACCCGCACCGCGCGGGCCCCGGGCCGAACATCAGGAAGCTGCAAGAGCCCCTGACGTTGTTCCGCCGCGCCTCGGTTGAGACGCGAACCGCCGAACTCCGGCCAGGGACGACGCTACACGGACGGAGGCCTTCGCGGGAGTCCTCCGGGCAAGGAAGTCCACTTCATACCCCGGTCACAGAACAACGCAGCAGGTCCGGCCGCCGGCAGCTCCACCCGTCCCGTCCCGCAATCCGTCGAGCTGACAGGGATTTCCCGAGCGCGCCGACCCGTGGCGGATGGTCGTGCGCCCGATGGCCCGGATGTGGCGCACGAATGGGTGACGCGGAGGAGGTAATCGGTCAGACCACGGCAGAGCCCACCCGGCACGGCCTCAGGTCAGCGGATCCAGCGACGGTGCCGGGCTGCCGAGATCGCGGGCCACGCATCGAAGAAGTCTCGTTCCGCCATGCGTGCCCGGCACTCCTCCAGGCCCAGCAGGACACCCAGAGTAAACGCGGTGGGGGCGCCCTGGGCCTGCGCTGCCGTCCCCCAGTCCCCCAGCAGCCTGCGCGCGATGGTGGCGTCCTGATGGGTTCCGAGCAGCTCCTGCGCGATCTGGGCCTGCTCGACCAGCCGCGCCGCGTCATTCCCGTACAGCGGTGCGACGGCTTCCGCCGCGTACCGTAACCGCTTGGCCTGCTTGCGGGCGGAATGCAGCAGTTCGTCCCGTTCCGAGCCGGCCTTCAGGGCGCTCGCGGCACGGACCTTCTTCGCCAGCTTCCGGTCGGCGCCGAGCAGCAGATCGGGGAGGGCCTTGCCGGCCGGACGGGCCGCCGCGGGGGTGAGCGGGCCCCGCAGTAGGGTGAGCAGGTTGGAGACGAGCGCGAAGTACCGGTCACTGCGCAACATGGCCAACGCCTCCGCCCGGCCGTTGGCCGTGCCGGCGCCGAGGTGCGCGGTGACCGTCTTGCGCACGGGCCCCGCGACCAGCTCGGTGGGCAGCTCCGCCAGGCGGGTCTCGAAATAGGCGGCCTGGACCTCGGCGTCGCGGGCGCCGGAGAGCGCGCCGGCGAGGTCCCGCAGCTCGCCGTCCAGGAAGAGCGCTCTCTCGGGCGGGAACAGCGGCGCGAACGTCCGCAGGGTGCTGCGGGCCCGACGGCAGGCGACGCGCATCTTGTGGACCGCCTCGGGCTCGTCGAGCCGCACCCGCGGATCGGCCGCGAGCAGGGCACGTGCCTGTTCGATCAGGTAGGCCCGTACCACCTCGCCCGCCGGCGTCCCGCGTCGTGGCTTGCGCGGCGGCGAAGGAACGTCCGGCCCGGGGCCGGCGGCCAGCGCCTCACCCAGGACCCGCGCGAGCTTCGAGGAGTCCGCCGCCGGGGTGGCGCCCGCGGCCGTGAGCAGACCGGCGACCTCGTCGAGCACCTCGGGCCCGCCGTTGACGAGTTCGACCTCGATCTCCCGCCAGCTGCTCAGTACCGTCGTCTCCCCCAGGGTCTGCGCGGAGACCTGGTCATCGACGACCTCGGCCAGGTCGACTCCGACCGTGTCCCGCAGTCGGCGCGCTGTCCGCAGTGTCCGCAGCCTGGCGACCGGCCGCGGCTCGGCGCCGCGCAGATGGACCGACACCAGATCGACGAACTCCGCGGGAGGGCTGTACCGCGGGCCCTCCGCCCCCACGCCCACGCCCACGCCCGCGTCGAGCGGGAGCTGGAGCTCGTCCCGCTCCCCCACCCGGACGGGCAGCTTGAGGTGCCATCCGGCGTCCGCCCCACCGGTCCGACGCCGTATCGTGATCTTGTTACGGGCCAATCGGAGATCGTCGCTGTCGTAGTAGACGGCCTCCAGGCTGACGGTCTTGCGGGTGCGCGCGGTGGCGACGCCCGCAACCTCCCCCAACTTCGGGAGCACAAAGGTCGGTTCGACCGAGAACTTGCGCTCGATCTCGCGGATTCCGTTGACCATCGGTCCTCCCCGACCAGCCGTACCGCGGCAGGCACTCGACGGCTATGCCTTCCGGCGCCCCATGGCCTTCCGGCGCCCCGAACCCGCCGACGTTGACGTCCTCGAACGATCCACCGCCTCCGCGATACACCGTTGAGATACGCATCGTATGCCCATCAGACGATCTCTATTTCCCCACCCGTAACCTTAGCGCGGCGCCGGGATCCAGGAGATCTTTCCGACCAACGCTACGTATCCGACGAACGCGACGGTGTCGATGAGTGCGTGGGCGATGACGAGCGGCAGCACCCGGCCGGTCCGCTGGAACATCCGGCCGAACAGCAGGCCCATCGCGAGGTTACCGGTGAACCCACCGAGCCCCTGGTAGAGGTGATAGGAACCGCGGAGCAGGGCGCTGGCCGCCAGCGCCCGGTTGGCCGCGACACCAAGTTCACGCAGCCGCACCAGCAGGTACCCGGTGACGATGACCTCCTCGGCGAGGCCGTTCTGCGCCGCGCTGAGGACCAGGACCGGTACACGCCACCACACGTCCGGCAGGCCCGAGGGCGCGACGGTGAGGTTCGCCCCGCTGTGCCACGCCAGCAGGTAGAGGCCCAGGCCGAGCCCGCCGACCCCGGCCGCGATCGCCGCTCCCCGGCCGGCGTCGCGACCGGTGTGCCGACCGTCCAGGCCGATCGCCCGCGGTCCGCCTCCGTGCCTCGTCAGCAGGTATACGGCGAGCAGCGCTGGCACCAGCCCGGTGACCAGGTCGGCGAGTTGGAGCGCAAGGTCGAGCCAAGGCCGTCCCGGCGCCGCCGAGGTGTTCAGCCGGGCCACCTGGGAACGGACGGGGCCCGGCCGGGTCAGCACCCCGACGTAGCGGATGACCGCGAACAGCGCCGAGGTGGCGAAGGAGACCCCGAGCACGAGCCAGACCTCGACGACGAGCTGCCGGCGGGTGAGCGACTCACCCGCGATGACCGGCGCCTGAGCGGGGGCAGAGGTCACGCGATGACCGTAGCCCACCGCCGCGGCGGGCCGGCCCGATCACTGCACCGGCCCGATCACTGCACCGGCCCGATCACTGCACCAGCCCGATCACTCCGCCGGTTCCGGCCGGGAGAACAGCCGGAACAGCATCATCAGGGACGGCACAAGCACCACCAGACCGCCGGCGATGGCGAACAGCATGGCCCGGATGTTCGTCGTCGGCGCCGCGGCCGTGTCCACCGTGGCCTGCCCGACCACCAGGTCCGGGTACTGGGCCACCGCCCAGCCCCAGAGCATCGCGCCGACGGCGAGACCGGCCGCGATGCGGGCGGCACCGAACTGATCGCGCCAGAGCGCGACGAGGGCGCCGATCCCGCCGAGGGTGGACAGGGCTACCAGGGGAAGCGAGCGGTCCCTGAACCGGCCGGCGACCTGCGGGGCGTCCGCCCACAGCAGGGGCAGCAGGATCGCGGCGAGTGCACCGCAGAGCACGGCGCCGCCGATGGCCCGCCGGCGGAAGTCGGCCACCAGGTGCGCGGTGGCCGGGGAAGAGGCGGCGTCCCGGCAGAGGTAGACGGCGGCGAGGAAGGCCGTCGCGGCGACCGCGAAGGCCCCGCAGACGAGCCCGAACGGGCTGCGCACCGGCGCGAACGGGTCGTCGGTCGACAGATCACCGCTGGCCAGAGCCGCACCGGCCACCCCGAGCGCGAACGGGGCGATCGTCGAGGAGACCGCGAAGACGTGCCCCCACCAGTGGTCGGGACCGGCCCCACCCGCCCCGTAGGACCGGTACACGTACGCGGCGCCACGCAGCACGATGCCGACGAGGGCCACGGACAGCGGCACCTCCAGAGAGGAGCCGATCACCCCGTAGGCCTCGGGAAACCCGCTGAACATCGCCACCACGATGAAGATCAGCCAGACATGGTTGGCCTCCCACACCGGGCCGAGTGACGCCGAGATCAGTTTCCGCTGGTCGCCGGCGTGCCGTCCGCGTGCCAGTAGGTCCCACACCCCGCCACCAAAGTCCGCGCCACCGAGCAGCGCGTAGGCGGTGAGCCCTACCACCATGATGATCAGAAGGAGGTCAGCGCTGGTCATCAGTCTTCTCCCCGCCCGCCGAAACCGGTGGTGCCGTCGGATCCCGTTCCCGTTGTCTCACCCGGGTGCGCCGAAGCGCGGGATCCCTCGGGACCGCCGCCGGTGCGCCGCCTGCCGGCCACCGGCGGTTCGACCGGCAGTTCGACCGGCAGTTCGACCGGCGGTTCAACCGCCGGTTCAACCGCCGCCGGTTCAACCGCCGCCGGTTCGGGTCGCGGCTTCGGGATGGATGGCGAATCGGAATCGGTTGTCCGTCCGGGCCTGGCCGGGCTCGCCTGCCCCGCGCCGTGGACGGCCGTGCGGTGGACGCCCGCGGCGGGCCGCCCGGACCGGATCTCCGCGACGGCCGGGCCGCCGGTGGCCATCCGGCGCAGGATGAGGATCAGCGCACCCGCGAGCCCCAGGTACAAGACCAGGGAGCCGGCGAACATCGGCGCGACCCCGTCGGCGCCCGTCACCGCGTCGTGAACCCGCATGTGACCGCCCACGATCCACGGTTGACGACCACCCTCGGTGACCTCCCAGCCGGCCATCATCGACAGCGCGGACGCCGGTCCCGTGGCCGCCGCGGCGAACAGCCACGGCCGTCCGGTGGGCAGCAGCGTCTTCTCGCCGCGACGGCGCCGGCGGACGACGGCGGCACCAGTCAGAGCGGACAGTCCGATCAGCGCGGAACCGAACCCGACCATCGTCGCGAACGACCCGTGCACCAGCAGGCCGTTCGGGCGCTCGTCCGGCGGCGCGGCGTCCAGACCGGTGATCACGTGATCTGTACTGAATCCCTCCATCAGCGAGAGCAGACCGGGGATCTCCAGCCCGTAGCGGACCTCGCCGCTCTTGTCGTCGTAGAACCCGCCGAGGGTCAGCGGCGCGTGCGACCTGGTGTGGTAAAGCCCTTCCATCGCGGCCAGCTTGAACGGCTGGTTGGCCCCGGCGATCCGGGCCGCCCAGTCCCCCACGATCAGCTGAAGCGGCGCACAGACCAGCACCACCGCCAGGCCGATCCGCAGCCCGCGCTGGTGGTAGGCGTCCCGGCGACCGCGCAGCATGCCGACCGCGTAAATGCTGGAGACGGCCCCGCCGGTGCACATCAGCGCGGCCAGCAGCATGTGGACCACCTGGGGCGGAGTCCCCGGGCTCAGAAAGGGCGCGAACGGCTCGGCGGCGACGACCTTGCCGTTCACCTCGGTGATCCCCCGTGGCACGTTCATCCAGGCGTTCACCGTGATGATGAACAACGTCGACAGGGTGCCGGAGATCGCGATCGGCCATAGCGTGAGCCAGTGCGCGCGCGGCGACAAGCGCTTCCAGCCGTACAGGTACATCCCGACAAAGATCGCCTCGGTGAAGAACGCGAAGCCCTCCAGGGAGAACGACAGTCCGAGCGCACTGCCGTACTTCGACATGAACGCGGGCCAGAGCAGGCCGAACTCGAACGAGAGCACCGTTCCCGAGACGGCCCCGACCGCGAACAGCACGGCGAATGCCCGCGACCACTTCTTCGTGAGCGCCAGCCAGGTCTCGTCACCGGTCCGCACCCAACGCCCCTCGGTGTAGATCAGCAGCCACGGCATGCCGACCCCGAACACGGCGAAACAGATGTGAAACGCGAGGGAGAACGCTGTCTGGGCGCGGGCAAGGTCGACGGCATCAGCGGCGAGAACCATGCGCACAGCTCCTTCGGTGGGCCGCGAGGGGAAAAATCGGCCGAGAGCCAACCGATCCTCTACGAGGCATAGAGGTTTCTACGGTATGTAGCCAATTCTCCTGGCGACGAGCAAAGCGCAGTGAGCTCGATGACATGGTCAAGACCGACGGCACTACCGACGGCGCTGTCGAGACGTGCGCCACGGTCGACGGCACGGGGCGGGACCGAAAGATACCTCCATTGCGGCCGTCATCCTGTTTGATGGATAGCCCGTTCGGCGGATAGCCCGTTCGGCGGATAGCCCGTTCGGCGGATAGCCCGTTCGATGGATAGCCCGTTCGATGGATAGCCCGTTCGATGGATAGCCCGTTCGATGGATAGCCCGTTCGGCGGATAGCCCGTTCGGCGGATAGATAGTCCCCTAAGTCATGAAGATGTTTCCTTGTAAAGGAATTCGGGCCGCGTGAACGGCGGCGGATCAGTCAGCCGGCGGGTTCGCACTGGTCCGGAGCCGGGCGCCGATCGGGAGCCGGGAGGCAGATCGGGGGCTGGAAGGCCGGTTCCTCCCCGGTTCCTCCCCGACGGCCGGCACCGTTGCCGCGTGGCTGTGACGCAACAGGCCTCAACGAAGCACCCCGTTCGGTTCCACGAATGTTCTACGCCACGTAGGATTGGCACCATGGCGCGCCTGGGTGACCTCGAACGGTCGGTCATGGACGTGTTGTGGGCGAGCGACGACTGGCTGACCGCCCGCGAGGTCGCCGGCCGTCTCCAGCATGAACGCGATCTCGCGTACACCACCGTGCTGACCGTGCTCGAACGGTTGGAACGGAAGGGATTCGTGCGGCGTCAGCGTTCGGCGCGCGCGCATCGCTACGCGGCCAGCGACAGTCGCGAGGCCGTCGTGGCCGAGGCGATGATGGAGGCGCTCGGCACGGCGGACGATCGTGGTTCCGCCCTGGTCCGCTTCGTGGGGTCGGTGTCCGCGGAGGAGGCCGAGATCCTTCGCCGTGCCCTGGAACCCGTCGGTTCCGGGGCACCCGGCATCTTCGTGCCTGGCGGAGAGGCCCCGCGCGCCGAGGATCCGCAGGCCGAGGATCCGCACACGGAGGTCCGGCACGCCGAGGCCCGGCGCGGTCCGGCGATCGGAGACCCGCCCCGCGACGACCCGGAGCAGATCGTCACGGTAGCCACCGACCCGGATCGAACGGCCCAGATTCCGCCCGACCACCGGTAGCGTTAGCCGGGACATGACGACCGCGGCACTTCTCGCCCTGTTCGCGGGCGTGTTGGCCTGGCCGGTCCCACGCCTGCTGGCCGCCGCGCGCTGGCCCTACCGATGTCCACGGGCGGCGATCGTGCTCTGGCAGGCGGTCGGTCTGGCCGGCGGAGTGTCGGCGCTACTCGCGGCGATCGCGTTCACCGTCTCACCGCTGTCCGGCGACACCCCGACCGCCATCGTCGACCATCTCGACAACATCGCGGCCGGCGCGCCGCTGACGGGCCTGGGCCTGATCAACCTCATCGGCCTCGCTGTGGCGGCGGCCTTGGCCTCCCGGCTGTTCGGGGTGCTCGGCACCTCCAGCGCCGCCACCCTTCGCGAGCGTCACCGACACCGCGACCTGGTCGATCTGGCTGGCCGTCGGCATCGCCGGCATGAGACCTGCGTCCCGCCCGGCCATGCGTCCCATCATTCCGGCACAGCCGCGGACTCTGGTGCGGCCACCGACCCTGGCACAACCGCCGACGGCGGGGGCGCAACCGGCTGCTGCCTGTGCGAACACCGGGACCGGGCCGGCATTCTACTGCGTATCCTCGATCATCCCGTCGCGGTCGCCTACTGCGTGCCGGGGGTGCGGCACGCCCGGGTTGTGGTCTCCCGCGGGCTACTGAACACCCTCGACGCCACCGAACTGGACGCCGTGCTCGCCCACGAGGCGGCCCACGTCGCCGGTCGTCACGACCTCGTCATCCAGCCGTTCGTCGCGTGGGAGCGGACCTTCCCGTTCCTGGACCCGGCCAGGGAGGCGACCGCGGCCGTCTCGCTCCTCGTCGAGATGCTCGCCGACGACGCGGCGGCCCGGCAGACAAGCCGCCGATCGCTCGCGCGGGCCTTGGCCCGGCTGGGCGGGGCAAGGGCACCGGTCCCCGCCGGGGCGCTGGGGATCATCGATTCTCCGGCCGCTGTGCTGCCCGCACTCGGCTCCCACGAGCCTACGGCGGTCGGCGTCCGCGATTCCGGCCCGCCCGGCCCGGGCAACCCAGACGCCGGCGGGCCAGACCCCGGCGATGCGGCGCCCGGCGATGCGGCGCCCGGCCAGACACGACCGGTCGGCGGCGGCCCCCGGCGCGGCACGGCCAATCCGGTCATCTCGCGGATCACCCGGCTCCTCGACCCGCCGGAAGTGCCATGGTGGATGCCGCCGTGCGCCTACTTCGGGGCGATCATCGTGCTCGCCGCGCCCCCGCTTATTCTCCTAGTCGGCTGAGTGGAAGGCGATAATCTCTACTTTTTTTATTGACAAGCGGCGGAATGATATCTACTGTCAGCGTCATGAGCCGGCGCCCGCTTCTGGTCTGCCGTGCACACATTGACTTTCATCGCGTCGCGAGCGCGCTCTGTCACCCTTACCATCGATCCCGCTGATCATCAGGCCCCGTTCCGCCGACTGGCATCCGTCACCGTAAGCCCCCGGCGCCCGGTGACGGCACCTGCCGCCTCGTACCCGAGCCGGCCAACGGCCGCCGACCTGATGTCAGCGAAGGGTGGGCCCCTCCCTCCGGTCCACCGTCCCTGTGGTCAGCCGGGCCCCCGGTCCTGACTTTTCCGTGCGTTCCACCTGCCCTGTGTTTGCACGCCTTGCGCGTGCGCGGCGACGAGAGGCCCCGTCGGCCGCGTGGTCGCATCGCGAGGAGGTTCTCCGTGCCCGTACGCGACAAGGCGCCAGTACGCGACAAGATGTCGGCGCGGGAAACGCTGCCGGCGCAGGGAAGGCCGCGGGCCGCGGCGGGGGTCGTCTCCAGGCTTGGAGCCGGGAGAACCACTGCCGGCGGCCCAGGCAGCCCAGGCGGCTCCGGCGGCTCCGGCGCCCCCAGTGGTTACGGTGCCCCGGGCGGCCCCGCGGGCTCCGCGGCGGCGATCCTGCGGGCGGTCCTCGACCACGGTCCGGTCGCCCGCACCGCCATCGGGAGGGCAACAGGGCTCAGCCCGGCGGCGGTCTCCCGGCAGACAGCCGGGCTGATCTCCCTGGGTCTGCTCCGAGAGCTTCCCGCCTCCTCGCTGGCTCCCCGGGCCGGGCGGCCGCACGTGCCCCTGGACGTGGACACCGACCTTCATCTGGCCTGCGGGGTGCACATCGCCGTCCCGTTCGTCACCTTCAGCCTTGTCGACCTGCGTGGACAGGTGGTGACGCGGGAGCAGTTGCCGCGGGAGGGGGGCCCGGCGGACGTCCTTCGGATGATCGCCCGACATCTGCCCGACTTCCTCGCCCGGCGCGCCCAGGGCAACCGTGTCCTCGGCCTCGGCGTCGTCACCGGCGGCCGGGTCGACCCCGACCTCGGCGTGGTGATCGAACACGAGCCCCTGGACTGGCATGACGTGCCGGTCCGGGAGGTGCTGGCGGCGGCCATGGGCATGCCGGTGCACGTCGACGGGCACGCCCGCGCCCTGGCCCAGGCGGAGATCCTCTTCGGCGACCCGCGCGCCCGGCGCAGCCTGCTGCAGCTGTTCGTCGGCAACGTGGTCGACGCCGCGTTCGCCACCGACGGATCGGTGCACATCGGACCGCATTCCGCTGCGGGCGGCATCGCTCACCTGCGGCTCGCCGACAGCGACGTCCCGTGCCGCTGCGGCCGGTCGGGCTGCGCGCAGGCGGCGCTGTCGGAACGGACCATGCTGCTGCGGGCGACCCAGGACGGGATCATCTCCCGTCCGGACCTGCAGGTGCTGCTGCACGCCGGGCTCGCCGGCGACCCGCGCGCGCTGTCGCTGTTGCGCGCCAGGCTCCGGCTGGTGGGTCGGATGATCAGCCTGCTCGTGGACATGATGGACCCGGAAATCGTCGTTCTCACCGAGGCCGCCGCGCTCTGCCTGCCGGATCTGTTGGTCGACCTGCACGAGGAGATCGCCGCGCACTCACGTGTGTGCACCGATCCCGAGCGGATGGTGCTGCCGAGCAGCTTCGGCATGAACGTGCTGGCCGTCGCGGCGGGAGCGACCGTCCTCGACGCGGTCCACCGCCGCCCGCACAGTCTGCCCGTCCCGCTGCCCGCCCCGATGCCGTCGCGGACACCATCACGGACACCATCACGGACACCGACAGTCGCCGCAGCCGCCCGCCGGAGGTATTAATTCCACCAGAACACAAAACGTTGACGGCCCGGAAGGGCGAGACCGAAGATTGACCGGTGAGCGACTCCAGGAACGGCGGTACGGGAAGATTTCCCGCAGCCAGCGCTCGTTGTCGCCGATGTTGCCGCCCGGCGTCACGTTCCGCTGTCCGTCGCGACAGAATCCGTAGTCGATCGCAATAGTGCCGATCACGATAGCGCAGGCGTTCCCGGCACTCCCCGAGAACGCGTCCCACCGGTCCGTCACCCGGAATTCCGGCTGCCCTCCCCGCCGTCTTCGCATCTTTTCCCAACCTCTGGAGGAACACAGGATGACAACCACGACCCCTCTTCTGGGACTCGACGTCCGCCCGCTTTCCGGCTATATCGGGGCCGAGATTCACGGAGTGGACCTGCGCGAGGACCTGGACGACGCGACCATCGCCGAGATCCGCTCCACGCTGCACCAGTGGAAGGTTGTCTTCTTCCCCGGCCAGAACATCGACCACGCCCAGCAGGTCGCCTTCGGCCGACGCTTCGGCAAGCTGACCCCGGCCCACCCGCACGAGGACGCGCCGCCGGCGGGCTTCCCGGAGATCCTGCCGATCGACAGCCGGCGGTACGCCAGGTTCTTCGGAACGAAGAAGAAGGTCACCTACGACAATGGCTGGCACACCGACGTCACCGCGCTGGTGAACCCGCCCGCCGCGTCGATCCTGCGGGCCGGCATCGTCCCGCCATACGGCGGCGACACTGCGTGGACCAACCTGGTCGCCGCCTACCAGGAGCTGCCCGAGCAGCTTCGGGACCTGGCCAACGGCCTGCGCGCCCGGCATAGCTTCGGAAACTTCCCCAGCGAGAGCGAGTACGGGCGGAAGGTCGCCGCAAACCCGCTGGTCGCGATCCACCCGGTGGTGCGCGTCCATCCGGAGACCGGCGAGCGGGCGCTGTTCGTCAGCCCGAGCTTCACCTCCAAGGACAGCGAGATCATCGGTTTCTCGCCGAAACAGAGCCGCCGGATCCTCGACCTGTTCTACGAGCAGATCTCCCGGCCCGAGTTCACGGTGCGGTTCAAGTGGAACCCCGGTGACATCGCCTTCTGGGACAACCGCGCGACCTCCCACCTCGGCCCGTCGGACCTGGGCCACCTCGACTTCGACCGGGTGCTGTACCGGGTGACCATCGAGGGCGACATTCCGGTCGGCGTCGACGGCAAGGAATCCGAACTGGTCGCCGGGGAACCGTTCCTCGGCTCCTGATCCGCTGTCCGCCGATATCCGCGGACACCACGAATACCGGAGCCGGCAATCCGCTGACAGCCGCGAGGGCCAAGTCCCTCGCGGCTGTCGGCACCCCGACCAACGATCCACCTCGAACGACAAGCCACCCCGAACGGCCACCGTCTGTCCGCCGGATCACGACCGAACGACCCGATAGGGAGATTTCCGATGCAGCATCGACGACCGCGCGGGCGGCGTCTTTCCCTCCTGGCCGCCGGACTTGCCGCAGCCGTCGCGGTGACCCTGGCCGCCTGTGGGAACGACGGCGGCAGCGGCAGCGCGGGTTCGGCCGCTACGGGTGGCCAGGTGACGCTGCGGATCGGCGACCAGGGCAAGTATTTGGAACTGCCGCTCACGCTCTCCGGCGAGGCGCGGGGCACTTCCTACGGGTTGAGCTGGAACACCTTCGCCGACGGTCCGCACATGAACGCCGCGTTCAGCGCGAGCAAGATCGACGTGGGCTTCATGGGCGATACACCGGTACTGTTCGCGAACGGGGCGCACGCCGGCGTGACCGCGGTCGCTGTCGCGGAGAACCCGGTGAACACCCAGACGATCATCGTCAAGGCCGGCTCCGGGATTCACAAGCCAGCCGACCTCAAGGGCAGGCGCATCGCCCTCACCCTCGGTACCTCCCTGCACGGTTATCTGCTCAACCAGCTCGCGTCCGCCGGTCTGAAGCAGAGCGACATCACCCCGGTGAACGTGCCCATCACGAGCCTCGGAGCGACACTCGCCTCCGGTCGGGTCGACGCCATCGTGTACGCCAAGCAGTACGTCGCCGCGGTCGGCCAGCAGGCTCCCGGTTCCTATGAGATCGAGACCAAGCCGCTCCCGGTCTTCTCGGTCGTGCTGGCATCGAAGAACACCCTCAAGGATCCGGCGAAGCGCACGGCGGTGCAGGACTTCCTGATCCGCCTGTCCCGGGCATCCGCCTGGCCGAAGGCCCATGAGGACGAGTGGATCAAGAAGTACTACGTGGGCCAGCTCAAGCAGAACCCGCAGGCGGCGAGGAAGTACTTCGACTCGCTGCCGCGGGCACTCTACAAGCCGGTCTCCGAAAGCTTCATCGAGAGCCAGCGCGTGCAGGCCCGACTGCTGATCGACGTCGACCAACTGCCGAAGACCCTGAACGTCAACGACGAGATCGACAAGGGTTTCAATGCCGAGCTGACCGCCGCGTTCACCAAGGCCTCGCTGGCCACCTGAACCTCAGGGCACCGGGACGTTCCATCCGAGGGGATGATAAACGTGAACGAACTCATCTTACCCGACGGCGTCATCGCTGACGGCCGGACCGAGGCCGGGCCGCGCGGCTCCGGCGGGCGCCGGTGGATTCCGCCGGAGGTCCGCCGGTTCACCGGTCCCGCGCTGTTGTTCGCCGCCTGGTGGACGGTCACGGGATTCGGCCTCGTCAGCGACCAGTCCTTGGCCTCCCCGGCCGCGGTGTTCGGCGCGGGACGGGAGCTGTGGAACAGCGGCGAGCTGCTGGACAGCCTCGGCATCTCGCTCTACCGGTGCGGGGTCGGCCTGATCCTCGGAGTCACCATCGGGCTGACTCTCGCGGTGATCGCCGGTTTCTTCCGCGCCGGCCAGGACGTCGTCGACTCCGCGATGAACTTCCTACGGACGATCCCCGTCATCGCGTTGCTGCCGCTCATCATCGTATGGATCGGCATCGGCGAGGAAGCAAAAATATTCCTGATTACCGTGGGGGTCTCCTTCCCCATCTATATGAACACCTACTCCGCCATCCGCGGGGTCGACATCAAACTGGTGGAGGCCGGCCAGACCTTCGGCCTCGGCCGGTTCGGGCTCATCCGGCGAGTCATCGTTCCCGGCGCGCTCCCGGGCTTCCTCGTCGGTCTGCGCTGGGCTCTGGGAGTCGCCTGGCTACTGCTGGTCTTCGCCGAGCAGGTCAACACCGACAAGGGCATCGGCTACCTGCTCAACAGCGCGCAGTCCTGGAATCGGACCGACATCATGGTCCTCTGCCTGGTCATCTACGGAATCCTGGGACTCGTCAGCGACGGAATGGTCCGCATCCTGGAAAGGACGCTGCTGTCATGGCGCCGCGGCTTCGACGGAACCTGAGCACCGACACCGACACCAACACCACGGCGGCGGCCACGGCCGTCGCCACCCTGGAGCGCCCGGCCACCGCCGACGCTCAGCACACCGCCGACGCTCAGCACACCGCCGACGCTCAGCACACCGCCGACGCTCAGCACACCGCCGACGCTCAGCACACCGCCGAAACCGCCGAAACCCGCGGTGCCGACGGCGCCGCCATCCGGATCCGCGGCCTGCGTCGCACCTTCGGGAATCACACGGTCCTCGACGGCCTCGACCTCACGGTCGCCTCCGGGGAGTTCGTCGCCCTGCTGGGCCGCAGCGGGTCAGGGAAGAGCACGCTGATCCGCATCCTCGGCGGCTTCGACGGCGGCATCTCCGGCGAGGTTCTGGCCACCCGGCAGCGTTCGGTCGTCTTCCAGGAGGCCCGGCTGCTTCCATGGACGCGGACCCTGGCCAACGTGACGATCGGTCTGTCCGGCCGCGACGTCGCCGAACGCGGACGGGTGGCGCTCGCAGAGGTCGGGCTGGCCGGGCGGGAACGGTCCTGGCCGGTGGCGCTGTCCGGTGGTGAGGCACAGCGGGTCGCGCTCGCCCGGGCGCTGGTTCGGGAGCCGGACCTTGTCATGCTCGACGAACCGTTCGGGGCCCTCGACGCCCTGACCCGGATCAGGATGCACGCCCTGCTCCAGCAGCTGTGCCGTCGCCACCGGCCGGCGGTACTGTTCGTCACGCACGACGTTGACGAGGCGATCCTGCTCGCGGAGCGGGTGCTTGTCCTCACCGAGGGACGGCTCTCCCTCGACGTTCCAGTCGATGTGGCGTCCCCTCGGCGACGGACCGACCCCGCCTTCGACCGGCTGCGTTCCACGCTGCTGGCCGAGCTCGGCGTCGACGAACTCGCCGAAGGCGATCATTGACCTGCCGCCGCCTCGCGGACGCGCAGCCCGTCCGCCGACGATGTGGGCACCCGTACCGGGGACGGCCTGCTCGGACTCCACCGCCTCCGCCTCGGCGGCTTCGGCATCCTCGGCCGCGTGCTCGGCTCGGATCGTCTCCCGCCGGGCACGTCTGGACGGATCAGTCATTGAGCCTTTCCGCGCAACGATCGATAGCTCTGCGTGAGCATCACGGACGGTAGGCGGTAGGGCGGTCCGAAGGGGGCGGTGCAAGAAGAAACGCGGGACCCCGGTAGAAGTCTGTTCCGACCAAAGATCAGCTTCAGGGAGTCCCGCGCGCCATGAGTGTGACATACACGGCCGTACTGCCGTTCCAGGACCACACGGTCGAGTTCGTCACCGGACTGCTGGAAGCGGAACGTGTCCGCCGCGGCACCCGGAAGGGGACACGGAAGCTCACCAGTCGTGAGCAGGCGGTGCTCGTGCTGCGCTGGTTCGCCGACGCCACCCAGGTCGCCCAACTGATCGTCGACCATGGGATCAAGAAGTCGACCGGCTACGACTACCTCCACGAAGGGATCGCCGTGCTGGCCGAGCGCGCCCCGAAGCTGGAATCCGCCCTGCTCGCCGCGAAAGCCGCCGGTCACAGCCACGTCAGTGTCGATGGCACGCTGATCGAGACCGACCGGAACGCCACCCCGGGCCCGACCGCGGGAGTGGACCTGTGGTGGTCGGGCAAGCATGCCAATCACGGCGGGAACATCCAGGTCGTCACCGCGCCCGATGGCTGGCCGCTGTGGACTTCCGAGGTGCGCCCCGGCCGCGAACACGACACCACCGCGCTGCGCGCGCACCCGCAGATCTTGCCGGCGCTGGCGGTCTGGATCGCCGCAGGCCTGCCGGTCCTGGGCGATCTGGGCTACGAAGGCGAACGCGACACCGTGACCGTCGCGATCAAGAAGCCCAAGGGTGGCTGAAGCCCAAGGGTGGCTCGCTCACCGACGACCAGAAAGCATCCAACAAGGCGCACAACGCCCAACGGGCCGTCGGCGAACGCGGGAACTCGCTCTTGAAGATGACGTTCAAGGCGCTGCGCAACGTCAGCGTCTGCCCGTGGAAGATCGGGAAGATTGTCGCCGCCGCTCTCGTGCTCCTGCACATCGAGCATGATCGAACGACGTGATCACTAAACGTGACGATCGGTTACGCGGAAAGGCTCAATGGTCGTGTCGGCATCACACTGCCGGGCGAAACCGGCCGCGGCACCGTCCAACAGGCCGACGAAGGCCTCCCTCGCCCGCTCGAAATCGGTCCGCTCCCAGGCGTCCAGGGTTTCCCTGCCCATCGCGGTGAGCAACAGCAGCTGCGCGATCGCCGCGGGGTCGACGAACACCAACCGCTTCCACAGCTCGAACTGGAACGCCATCCTCGGGTCCGCGCTGATCCATCCGGCATGCGCCGTCAGGGACCGTACCCTGTCGGGTACAGCCCTGCGGTGGCCGTGGCCACGACGGCGCCGAGCGAGTGACCGACGAGGTGCAAGTGATCGATGCGGGCGTCCCGGGCCGCAGCGACGACTGGCCCTAGCCAAGGGGACATGCGGCAGGCTGTCACGATCAAGCGGAAGAAGGCCGGGCCTGGTGGGCATCACCGCGCTGGTGAGCACCACCACGCTGGTGGGCAGGGACAGCGTGCCGTCGAGAACCCCCGGCGGCCAGAAACTCTCGCTGAAGTATGGAAAGACGCGCGCCCCGTGCCCGACCGCGACCGACACCGCCATACTGAATGACAACACGTCCACGACGACGTGGATGTCGCTTGTTGGCGCAAGAACGGCAAGATCCTCAAGTCCCCAGCCAAAACGAAGGGAGAAGCGGCGCTGGCCCGCAAAGCCTGGTGCGTCAGAAGCCAACGGAATGCCTACTCAGCCGGTCATTCGTCGGTGTGCCTATTCGTCGTCCAGCTCCGCGGCGATCAGATCAGTGAGGACGAAGTCCTCACCCTTGAGCCGACGAGTGCCGACGAGTGCCGACGAGTCTACGATCACGCTGGCAACCCATGCTCATCGTAGAGATCCTCGATGCTCAGGCCGGGCGGGGGCACCGCGGCCGCTGTCTGACGACCCAGGGCAACGATGCGGGCCGCTCGCTGCTCACCTTCGTCGCGGTCGGCGCGCATCCGCTCCAGGCGTTCCCGGACAGCGACGAGCACGGCCGTCGTGACGGTCTCCCCCGTCAGCTCCGCAAGCTCGCGGCTCAGACGCTGGGCTTCCTCATTTTTGATGTTCAACACCGTCAAGGCTCCGTCCACCATGGAGGCGGGTCCTTCCACCAAGGTACCCGCCGTCCGTTGGGTCTTACCGGCTGAGACTCCGGCGCTCGGGATGCAACCGGCGATGTCGAGAACCCGCGACTGGCTCCGTCCCCGCGGTGAACGTGACCAAAATGGGTAGCACCAGCACCGAGGAGAAACACGATGGCTAAGTACTTGCTGCTCAAGCACTACCGCGGCGCTCCGGCTCCGGTCAACAACGTGCCCATGGACCAGTGGACCCCGGAGGAGATCTCGGCGCATATGCAGTACATGCACGACTTCGCGGCCCGGCTCGAGGGGACCGGCGAGTTCGTCGATGGTCAGGCGCTTGCCCCCGAGGGGACGTTCGTCCGGTACGACGGTGAGGGGCGCCCACCGGTCACCGACGGCCCGTTCGCCGAGACCAAGGATCTCATCGCCGGCTGGATGGTGATCGACGTCGACAGCTACGAGCGCGCCATCGAGCTGGCCGGGGACCTGTCGGCCGCCCCTGGGGCGGGCGGGAAGCCGATCCACGAGTGGCTCGAGGTGCGCCCGTTCCTGACCTCACCGCCCACCATCACAGAGTGACCTCTCAGATAAACGAGGCCCTGCTCCGGAGCCTCACCCCGAGCGTGCTAGGGATCCTCGTCCGCCGCGGAGCCGACTTCGCGGCGGCCGAGGACGCCATGCAGGACGCGCTGGTCGAGGCGGTCCGCGTCTGGCCGGCCGACCCGCCGCGGGACCCGAAGGGCTGGCTGGTCACCGTGGCCTGGCGCCGGTTCCTCGACGCGACCCGGGCGGACGCCGCCCGCCGCCGGCGTGAGGACCTCGTCAACGAGGAGCCGGCGCCCGGGCCCGCGCCCACGGTGGACGACACGCTCCAGCTCTACTTCCTGTGCGCCCACCCCTCGCTGACGCCGTCGTCCGCGGTCGCGCTCACGCTGCGCGCCGTCGGCGGGCTGACCACCCGCCAGATCGCCCAGGCCTACCTGGTGCCCGAGGCGACCATGGCGCAGCGCATCAGCCGTGCCAAGCGCACCATCTCCGGCGTGCGGTTCGGCCAGCCCGGCGACGTCGCCACCGTGCTGCGCGTCCTCTACTTGGTCTTCAACGAGGGCTACTCCGGCGACGTCGACCTTGCCGCCGAGTCCATCCGGCTCACCCGGCAGCTCGCGGCCGCGGTCGACCATCCCGAGGTGGCGGGGCTGCTCGCCCTCATGCTGCTCCACCACGCCCGGCGCGTCACCCGGACCGCGCCCAACGGCAGCCTGGTGCCGCTCGCCGAGCAGGACCGCAGCCGGTGGGACACTGAGCTGATCGCCGAGGGCGTCAAGATCCTGCAGGCGGCCCTCGCCCGCGACCGGCTGGGCGAGTTCCAGGCCCAGGCCGCCATCGCGGCACTCCACGCTGACGCGCCCACCGCCGAGGAGACTGACTGGGTCCAGATCGTCGAGTGGTACGACGAGCTCGCGCGTCTGACCGACAGCCCGGTCGTCCGGCTCAACCGCGCAGTGGCCGTCGGCGAGGCCGACGGACCGCGCGCCGGGCTGGCGGCGCTCGCGGCGCTGAACGACTCACTGCCCCGCCACGCCGCGGTGGCGGCGTACCTCCACGAGCGCGACGGCGACCTGGCGACGGCGGCACGGCTGTACGCCGAGGCGGCCCACAAGGCACCCAACCTCGCCGAGCGCGATTACCTGACGCGCCAGGCCGCCCGGCTCAACGCCCGCCGGTGTCGCTGACGGGTCGCGCTCGGATTTTCCCGCAGCACTTGGCGCGGCCCCGCGGCCAGGGCTGTCGCCTCACAGTGAGTTCGAATCTCATTACGGTGTGCGGTCGCCTGCATGCTGACGGACCGCGGCAGGATTCCTGTCGACAGCCTGCGCCACTTCGGCGCACTCGAAGTCGAATACGTCGCGCGGCACAAACACGGCCCGCTCGGTTGGCGGCCGCTACAGCGCCTCCGCCAGGCGTTCGGCGAGGAGGCGGGTGAATCGCGCGGGATCGCGCAGTTCTCCGCCTTCGGCGAGCAGCGCCATGCCGTACAGCAGCTCCGCGGTGTCGCCGAGGGCGGCGGAATCCGCGTCCCGTTCGTGTGCGGCGCGCAGGCCCATGACCAGCGCGTGCGTCGGGTTGAGTTCGAGGATGCGCTTGGGGCGTGGCATCTCGTGCCCCATCGCCCGGTACATCTTCTCCAGCGCGGGCGTCATGTCGAACGTGTCGCCGACGAGGCAGGCCGGCGACGTGGTGAGGCGGCTGGACAGCCGGACCTCCTTGACGTCGTCCTCAAGCTTGGCCGCCAGCCAGGGCAGTAGGGCGGCGAAGTCCTTGCGCAGCTGTTCCCGCTCGGCCTCGCTGCTCTTCTTCTCGTCGTCGGTGTCGAGGTCGACTTCGCCCTTCGCGATCGACTTCAGCGGCTTGCCGTCGAACTCCGCCACCCGTTCGACCCAGACCTCGTCAACCGGGTCGGTCAGGATCAGGACCTCGTAGCCCTTGGCCCGGAACGCCTCCATGTGCGGCGAGTTCTCGATCATTCCGCGCGAATCGCCGGTCAGGTAGTAGATCTCGTTCTGGGCGTCCTTCATACGCTCGATGTACTCGCGCAGCGTGGTCGGCCGATCGGCGTCGTGCGTCGAGTCCACCGAGACGAGGCCGAGGATCGCATCCTGGTTGTCGGCATCCTCGAGGAGGCCCTCCTTGAGGGCGGCGCCGAACTCCTTCCACAGCGTGCGGTAGCGCTCGGCGTCGTTCTCCTGAAGAGCCCTGATGGAGGCCAGTATCTTCTTGACCAGCCGGCGCCGCACAAGTTGGATCCGGCGGTCCTGCTGGAGGATCTCTCGGGAGATGTTGAGCGACAGGTCGTGCGTGTCGACGACGCCCCGGACGAAGCGCAGATAGTTCGGCAGGAGCTCCGCACAGTCATCCATGATGAACACGCGCTTCACATACAGCTGGACGCCGCGGCGTGCATCCCGGGTGAACAGGTCGAGCGGCGCTCGCGACGGGATGAACAACAGGGCCTCGTACTCGAACGTCCCCTCGCCCTTCATGTGGATGACCTCGAGCGGGCCGGTCCAGTCATGGCTGAGGTGCTGGTAGAACTGGTCGTACTCGGCCTTGTCGACCTCGCTCTGCGGCCGGGCCCACAGCGCCTTCATCGAGTTGAGCGGCCGGTCGCCGGCATTCTCGGCGCCGGCGCCGGACTCGGCTGTCCCGTCGTCGTTCGAGTCTCGGTCCTTCGCGGCGGGGGCCGACACCAGCCGGATGGGCCAGGCGATGAAGTCGGAGTACCGCTTGACGATCTCCCGGATCTTGTTCTCGTCGGTGTAGTCGTAGAGACGGTCCTCGCTGTCCTCGGGCTTCAGGTGGACCGTGACCGCGGTTCCCCGCGGCGCGTCGTCCACCGTCTCGATGACGTAGGTGCCCGCGCCGTCGGACTCCCACCGGGTGCCGCCGCTCTCACCGGCCTTCCCAGTCAGCAGGGTGACCTTGTCGGCCACCATGAAGGTGGAGTAGAAGCCGACGCCGAACTGCCCGATCAGATCGGATGACGCCGCGCCGTCCTCGGATTCCCGCAGCTTGCGCAGCAGCTCGGCCGTGCCGGACTTCGCGATGGTGCCGATGAGCCCGACGACCTCGTCGCGGGACATCCCGATGCCGTTGTCGCGGACGGTCAGAGTGCGAGCGTTGACGTCGGCCTCGATCTCGATGCGCAGGTCGGCGCTGTCGACCCGCGGGCCGTCCTTGACCAACGACGCGATGCGCAGCTTGTCCAGGGCATCGGACGCGTTGGAGATCAGCTCCCGCAGGAAGATGTCCTTGTTCGAGTAGATCGAATGGACCATCAGCTGCAGAAGCTGACGCGCCTCGGCCTGAAACTCCAGCGTCTCGACCCGGGTGCTCACGGGGCTCCTCCATGCGGACACGAGCAGACTGCACGACGGCTACCCGGTCCCGCGCGTGACGGCCAGCGCCCGGCGACGCCTCGGGCACGCAGCGGAACGGGCAGCCCGTATCATATCGGGCGTCCACGAACCTCCGCCGACGGACCAGCCGGTGGGCGGCCCGATGCTAGCCCTGCTGACGGCGCTTGAGGCGGAACGCAACCTGCAGTTCGGCGGGCAGCACCTCGGCCTCCCAGGGGTCGACCAGTTCCAAGCCCAGGCCGGTGAAGTCGCTGGTGTTGCGGGTAGCCAGGACGGCGTTGCGGGCTCGACAGATAGCCGCGATCTGGGCGTCGAAGCCGCTGATCGGAGTCCCGGCTTGTTCACGCTCGACCACGAGGCTGGCGTAGTGACGGGCCGCCGTGGCGCGAAGGGCAGGACTCTGTCCTGGAACGCCGAGAAGACATCGTCCGCGGCTGCCATCAGCAACTCACGGCGGCGACCGGATGGCAGTCGGACGAGGCTGTAACGGACCTCAGCCACGGTGATCGAGGTCGTGTTCAAGGCGTCACCGGGTCGGCTGGTTACCCACCTTACGACGCGGTCGGCTGGTGCTGCGCGCATGAGCTCGGAGATGACATTGGTATCGAGAACAATCATTCTGAGGGTGGCACCCGGTCACGCGAGCAGGTCCGCTGCCCGCGGTGCCTGTGCCCGCGCTGGCACAGGAGGGGCCGCTTGACCATGCTGGCCGCCAGGTCGAGGCGCCGGCGCATCCCGCCGGAGTACGTCTTCACCCGGCGGTCCCGGGCGTCGGCCAGGTCGAACTCGGCCAGCAGGTCGTCGACCCGGGACCGGACCACGCGCCTGGGCAGGTGGCGCAGCCGCGCCATCATCTCGAGGTTCTCCCGGCCGGTAAGCAGATCGTCGATCGCGGCGTACTGGCCAGTCAGGCTGATCGCGCCCTTGACGCCGACCGGGTCGCGAAGCAGATCACAGCCCGCGATCACGGCCGTCCCCGCGTCAGGGGCGACCAGGGTTGCCAGGATGCGCACCATCGTCGTCTTGCCCGCCCCGTTCGGACCGAGAAGCGCGAAGACGGAACCCTGCTCGATAGCCAGGTCGACGCCGTCGAGCACCGCCCGGCCATCGTAGGACTTGCGGATCCCGTCCGCGATTACTGTGTATGGCATACATGAAAGGTATGCGCCATATACAGTTGACGTCAAGCCGTATTCTCGCAGTCAAGGAGGGAGGTCGATGGTCAGCGAGAAGTCACCGCCGCTACCGCCGGGCCTCGACCTGCTCTGGGGCCGCCGCGAGCGTGGTCAGCGCGGGCCGCGGCCGGAGCTGTCGGTAGACGCGATCGTGGCGACGGCGACCCGGATCGCCGACGCCGAGGGCTTGGACGCGGTGTCGATGGCCCGCGTGGCGAAGGAGCTCGGCTACACGACGATGTCGCTCTACCGGCACTTGGCCACCAAGGACGAGCTGCTCCAGATGATGTGGAACGCCAGCGCCCAGGGCGCCGAAAGCCTCGTCATCGAGGGCGATGGTTGGCGGGCCCGGCTGCGAGCCTGGGTGATCGTCCAGCGCCAGATGATCGACCGCCATCCCTGGATCACCCAGATGCCGATGGCCGCGCCCCCGCTTGCGCCGAATTCGCTGACCTTCGTCGAAAAGGGGCTGGAGACCCTCGACGGCACCAGCCTGTCTGACGCCGACAAACTCCGCGTGATCGGCCTGCTCAGCTCGTACGCCCTCAGCGAGGCCCGAATGGCCCACAATGCCGCCCGGGCTGCCGCCCAGGCCCGGACGGCTGTGGCTCCTTGCGCTGGGGCTGGAGCTGACGCGGAGGCAGGGCCGGCTGGGGGCGACGCGCCGCCTGTCTGGGGCTTCGAGGCGTTGCTGCGCGAGCTCGTCGACGAGCGGACCTATCCGCGGCTGCACCGCATCGCCTGGGCGGGCGAGATCGGCGACGGCCCGGCGGGCTTCGAGGAGACCGAGGAGTTTCTCTTCGGCGTGGACCGGATCCTCGACGGCATCGCCGCTCTCATCGACCGAACCTCGGCAGCCGGCGGGACGTTGGGCATCGGCTCGAGCTGAGCGACCGCCGCGGTGATGACATCATCCCGCGCGGCGGCTACCCGGCCCTCTCCAAGCGACGGCGGAGGCCCAGGTCAAGGCGGACCTCAACGATCTCGCGATCAGCAGCCCGCATCGGCGAGCTCGTCGAGGTCCTCGGCGACCCCGGCCATCCGGAACACGACGAACGCCTGGAATGGCTGGGCCTGCGGGACGCAGACGAGTTCGACCCGGTCGAGTTCGACCCGGTCGAGTTCGACCCGGTCGAGTTCGACGCCGAAGACGTGAACAAGGCGCTGTCGACCATCCGATAACACCTCGGTCGGCAGGTTGACGCATCCCCGGCACCGGCGGCGCCGCGGCGTCGCCGGCCCACGTGACGCACAGACGCCTGGACGACACCTCGTTGCCAGACCCGTACCGTCGGTAGATTCTTGGTCACCTCACCGCCTCACCACCTCACCGCACCGCCTGGAATTCGGGGGAACTACATGCCACCGGACCCGACAGACGTCACTCATCCCGCCTTTCTCGCCAACTATCTTGCTAGCCTTCCCCGGCCGGAACACGTACATGGCGACCCGGCCCGCAGTGTCCGCGAGGACGACTTCGACGGTCACCACGTCGTCATCACGACCACCTACGAGATCACCGTCGACGGCCAACCATTGAACGTCCACATTGGGGTTTCCAACGACGGCACGGCACACTGCCACGGCCTGCCCAACTATCAGATCCCCTCGGTCGTCGACCTGGTACGCCTGATCATCACCGCCTTCCCCGAGGAGTTCTCCCCCGGGGCCTCTGGCGACGACCATGGCCCGCACGGCGATCCGGGCGAGCACCATCACCACGACGCCCACGACGCCCACGACGAGCTCCCGGAAGGGGCATGACATGGCGGTCGTCCGGCGCGACATCCTTCTCGACGACGACGCGAGAAAGGCCTATATCCGCGGAATCAAGCTCCTCAAACACGAACCTACGACGCTGCGCACGAATCAGTTCGGCATCCCCGGTCCGAGCCGACCGGTACGGACCTACGACCTGTTCGTCATCTGGCATGTCATCGCGATGAACACCCCCGTCCCCCCGGGAGGGTCACCGAGCAACCGCAACGCCGCGCACGCCGGCCCCGTCTTCCTGCCCTGGCACCGGGTCATGCTTGGCTGGCTGGAAGTGCACCTCCAGCGCGTTCTCGGCGACCCGAACTTCGGGCTGCCCTACTGGGACTGGGCGCGCGACGGGACACCCTCCGCCCCCGCCACGGCGCCGAACCCCGCTGCTTCGGCACTGTGGCGGAACACCCCGGACGGTTTCGGGGGCCAGGGCACCCCGATCCCCGGCGGTGCGTTCTTCTTCGACCCCGCCGACCCGACCAGCTTCCGGGTACGGATCTCCACCAGCAGCAGCGGCGCGCTCCAGCAGGTCGCCGAACGCGGCGTGCGGCGTAGATTCGGCAGCGCCACGTTCGGATCGTCGATCCTGCCGAGCAACGCCGATATCACCGCAGCCTTCGACACCGTCGCCGATCCGACACTCGCGAGCTACGACGAGGCTCCCTTCAACGTGAGTTCGCGGGGGTTCCGCAACCGTCTCGAAGGCTTCATCGGCACCGGACTGCACAACCAGGTCCACCGCTGGGTTGGCGGGGGCAGGGACATGTCGCTGGCGTCGTCCCCCAACGACCCGGTCTTCTTCGTGCACCACTGCAACGTCGACCGTGTCTGGGAGGGTTGGATGCGGCGTCACGGCCGCGTGTACCAGCCGGACATGACCGCCCCGGCAAGCCTCCTCGGCCATCGGATCGACGACCCGCTGGTCTCCCCGTTCGCCCCGTCGAGCACGTCGAGCACGCCGAGCACCCCGGCGACCCCCCGCAGCGTGCTCGACATGACCGACACCTACACCTACGACGTCCTGCCCTGAAACATCTCCTGTTGGCTGACGAGCAGGTCCCGGGGATTCACCGAGGACGGCTTCGGTCCATCCGCATCCATTGCATCCGGCCGCATCCGGCTGCCCGCGGCCTTTCCGCGGGCAGCCGCGGATAAGGGCTGGGCCTACCCGACTGGCGGCAGCTGTCCAGCTGCCGCGCCCACCGCGGACACGGGAGCCGCGGCCGGCCTGGTGGCGATGACGACGGTGGCGTTCAGGTCGGCGGAACTGGCGACCGTGGGGATCAGACCGGCCTGGGCGCTGGCTTCGACGATCGATGCCGCCTGCCGCTCGCCGGTCTCGACCAGCAGGTGACCGCCCGGGGCCAGCCACCGCGGCGCCTCGGCGGCCACCCGCCGCAGAACATCGAGCCCGTCCGCCCCGCCGTCGAGCGCCACCCGCGGCTCGTGCTCGCGAGCCTCCGGCGGCATCAGCTCGATCGCGTCGGTGGGTACATAGGGGGCGTTCGCGGCCAGCAGGTCCACGTGGCCCCGTAGGACGGCTGGCAGCGGCTCGTAAAGATCACCATCGTAGACCTGGCCACCGGCGGAGGCGAGGTTGCGGCGGGCGCACCGCACCGCGGCCGGTTCGATGTCGGCGGCGTGTACTTCGATCCCGGGCAGGGCTGCCACCAGCGCGACCCCCATCGCCCCCGAGCCACAGCACAGATCGACGACAGTGACCGGCCGGGACCGGCCGGCAACCCGTTCGACCGCCTGATCGACAAGGAACTCCGTGCGGCGGCGGGGCACGAAGACCCCGGGGTCCACGGCTATCCGCAGGCCGTGGAACTCCGCCCAGCCGAGCACGTGTTCCAGGGGCAGACCGGCGACGCGCCGCCGCACCATCGCGGCGAGTTCGCCCGGGGTCCGGGCCGCATTGACGAGCAGCCGTGCCTCGTCCTCGGCGAAGACGCAGCCGGCGGCCCGCAGCCGCGTGACGACGACGGACCGCGGCAGGGACGAAAACGGTGAGGAAGACGGACGAGAAGAGGAGGGAAAGGACGGACGAGAAGAGGAGGGAAAGGACGGACGAGAAGGGGAGAGAAAGGAAGGAGAAGGGCCGGATGTCGACACGGGAAGCCTTTCGGGATGCCGAAGGGCACCCTCCCGATCGCCTACCTCGAGCGAACCGCGCGACCGCGGGAGGAGAGCACCCACCCTGACACAGCGGAAATGGGTCTCACCCCCTCAAGACGATCACCTGTGGTGACGGCCATCTTACCCGAGCTATCTGATCCGGATCGCCGCGGGCCCAGGGCGCCGGCCAGCACGACCGAGGTGATGAACCAGAACTCCGCCCCCTTCGCCGCCTAGCGCGCGCCCGCCACGTCTCCGGGCCCGTTTCCGGCGAAGGTGAACAGGTCAGTCGGGCTGCGACGGACCGGGCAGGACGAGACGGAACGTCGCCCCGCCGCCCGGGGTCGGCCGGTACTCGACCCGCCCGCCGTGCGCGGTGGCGACGGCGTCGACGATGGACAGGCCCAGACCGGTCCCGCCGGCGTCCCGGGACCGCCCGGCATCGGCCCGGAAGAAGCGTTCGAAGAGGTGGGCCACGGCATCCTCGGGGACGCCCGGGCCGTGGTCGACCACCGAGACCACGATCCCGTCGGTGGGACCATCGCCCGTCGGCCCCGGGGAGCCGGCTTCGAGGGGGCCCACGGAGACGGAGATCCCGGCGTCGGGCGGGGTGTGGACGACGGCGTTGCGGACGAGGTTGCCGACGGCCTGCCGCAGCCGGCCCTCATCGCCGAGCACCTCGAGGATCGGCGGCACGTCGACCTCGATCGTCCGTCCCGGGCTCACCACACGGGCGTCGGTGACGATGTCACGGACCATCGCCGCGACGTCGACCGGCTGGCGCTCCAGCACCGGTCGCTGGTCCAGCCGGGCGAGCAGCAGCAGGTCATCCACCAGCTCGCTCATGCGCGCGGACTCCTCCTCGATGCGGCGCATGACCATCGCCAGGTCCTCGGGCCGCTCCGCGGCGCCGCGGTGGAACATCTCGGCGTACCCGCGGATCGATGTCAACGGGGTCCGCAGCTCGTGGCTCGCGTCCCCGACGAAGCGGCGCAGACGCCCTTCGGAGACCTCACGCGCCCGGAACGCCGCCTCGATCCGGGTGAGCATCGCGTTGAAGGCGAGCCCGAGCCGACCCACCTCGGTCCGGCGGTCCGCGTCGGCGACCCGCCTGGTCAGGTCGCCGTGGGCGATCAGGTCCGCGGTCTGCTCGATCCGGGTCAGGGGACGCAGCCCAAGCCGGATGATGACGTATGCCAGCACGGCCAGCGCGGCCGTGACCACCGAGGTCGCCACGACCTCGATCCTGGTGACCCGGTCAAGGGTGGCGTTCACCTCCGCGAAGGGCACGGCGACGATCAGCACATACCCGTTGTCGAAGCGCTCCGCGAGCATCCTGAACCGGCCGCCATGGTCCTCGGCGCCCACCGTGCACAGCGGGACGGTCGCGAGGTCCGGATGCAGCCGGGCGGTGGCGAGCAGGCGTGCCGACACCGCCGGACGCTGCGTCGGCGCCGCCGGGCCACCCGGACCACCCGGGCCACCCGGGCCGGGGCTGGCCTCGGCGAGCCGGCGGCCGGCGCCGTCGTACAACGCGCCGTAGGTGCCCACCAGGAACGTGGTGCCGAAACCTGGGTAGTGGTCATCCCCGTCCCCGTCCCCGCCGGCCCGCAGGAGCAACTGCTCCATCAGCGGATGGGCGTCCCGGACCTGCTGGTCCAGCCGGCCACGCAGGTAGGCCCCCAGAGCCCCTCGCGTGCCGACGGCGCCGAGAGCCATCCCGACGGCCAGCAGGCCCACCAGGGCCAGCAGCAGCCGGGCCCGCAGGGACAGGACCGGCCGGCTCAACGCGGCAGGCGCAGCACGTAGCCGACGCCGCGCACCGTGTGGATCAGCGGGGGTGGCACGTCGTCGATCTTGCGCCGCAGATAGCTGACGTAGGTCTCCAGGACCCGCGCGTCACCGCCGAAGTCATGTCCCCAGACGTGGTCGAGGAGTTGGGCCCGGGTGAGCACCTTGCGGGCGTTCGCGAGCAGGTAGTGCAGCAGGCGATACTCGGTGGCGGTGAGGTCGACGTGCCGCCCGGCGCGCCGCACCTCGCGGGTCTCCGGGTCGAGCTCGAGATCGGCGAAACGCAGCGGCGTGGGCGCGCCGTCGGCGGCCCCGGCCCGGCGCAGGATCGCCCGGACCCGGGCGATCAGCTCGCTGACCGCGAACGGTTTCGTCACGTAGTCGTCCCCGCCGAGGGTCAGTCCGTGCACCTTGTCCTCGGTGGCGTCCCGGGCCGTCAGGAACAGGGTGGGCACGCCCTGCCCCGATCGCCGCAGCCGCTCGCAGACCGCGAACCCGTCGATGTCGGGGAGCATGACGTCCAGCACGAGCAGGTCCGGCGGGGACAGGGCGGCCTGTGTCAACGCCGCCTGCCCGGAGTGCGCGGCGCGTACGTCGAAGCCCTCGTAGCGCAGTGCCATGGTCACGAGGTCGGTGATCGCCTCCTCGTCGTCGACGACGAGGACCCTGATCGGACGGTCCACCCACCCAGTCTCGTCCTGCTCGCCGGGAAGACCGGTCATCGGGATCCGGCGGACGCGGAACGGGACCCGTCCGATGCGGGGGGTGATGCGGGGGGTGCGGACGCGGCGGCGGCCACCTGGCCGGGGAATCCCCCCGAATGGTCCAGCCGACCGACGGCGTCGACGATCAGCCAGGCCCATCCCTCCCGAGCAAGATCGACAAGCAGGGTCCACGCGTCCCGGCCGGCGGCGAGGGCGGCCGTGGCGTAGGCGTCCGCCAGGGTGAGGTCCGGTCCAACGAGGGTGACCGCGACGAGCTCGGTCGCCGGGATGCCGGTGCGCGGGTCGATCACGTGCGCGCCCCGCTCCAACACCCCCGAGGTGGCGACGGCCAGCTCGGTGCCCTCGACCACCGCGACGAGTCGGCTCCGGTCGAAGGGATCCGACACCCCCACCCGCCAGGGTCGCCCCGGCGCCGAGGCGACTCCCCTGGCCCGCAGGTCCCCCGCCGCATTGACGCAGTGGTCCGCGGCTCCGGCGTCAGTCAGCACCCGGGAGGCCGCCTCGGCCGCCCAGCCCTTGACCAGACCGGTGGGGTCCAGCGTGCCGTCGCCCCGCCACGCCGGGTCGAACCTGCCGCCGGTCCGCTCCCGGCAGGCGCGGGCCACCCGGTAGACCTCGCGGACGTGGTCGGGACAGGCACCGAGGTCGACCTCGCCGCGCCGGATTCGAGAGACCCAGGACCCGGGCAGGAACGTGCTGAAATCCTCGTCCGCCCGGTGCAGGACCGCAGCCGCCGCCTCGATCGCCGCCGCCAGATCCGCTGGGGCGAGCGGGGTGCGGACGTCGATGCTGACGACGGTGCCCATCACCGGTTCGGCGCGGACCCGTCCGGGCCGAACCGGCACCGGCCCGCCCGACACCGGCAGGCTAGGCACCGGCCTTGTCCAGGGCGGACTGGACGGACCACGCGTACCCGTTGCTGGTGTACGAGGCGCCGGAGACGGTGTCGATCCGGGCGTTCTGGGCGTCGAGCACCTCCTGGCGCAGGATCGGCACGGCCCGTTCGTTGATCTCGATGTCCCGCCGCTCCCGGTCCGGCATCTGCAGGACAACCACATCGGTGATCTTCTTCCCGACCAGGACAAGCTGGACCTGCACCGGCCCGTAGCGGGTATCGATGGCGTCCCCGGTCACCGTCCGGGTGGTAACCGTTCCGGCGGAGCCCGAACCTGTGGACCCCGCGGTGGCGGAGAAGGACGGGGCCGGTGTGCCCGCCGACGCGGAGGGCTGAGCGGGCTGAGCGGAGGGCTGAGGGGTCGCCCCGGCGGAGGGCTGAGGGGTCGCCCCGGCGGCGGTCGGCGACGCGGCGAGTGCCACCAGCCGCTCCCCGTGTCCGGTCGCGGCCTTCGCACCGACCACGAGGATGGCGGCTCCCATCAGCGCCACGAAACCGAGCCTTCCCCGGTAGGGTTTTTCGGCGTTGTCGTTGTTGTCGTTGTTGTCGTTCAACGGAGATCGAACTCCTCGGTGTGAATCTGGTCACGGGAAACGCCGAGACCGCGAAGCGCCCGGACGACCGTGGTGGTCATCCCACGAGGGCCACAGACGAAGACGTCGCGGTCGGCGGCGTCCGGGATGGCGGCATCGAGGAAGCGGGCCTCCAGCGGGTCGTATCCGAGCTCACGCCGGGAACCGATCACCCGGTGGACGATCATTCGACTGCTCTCGGCGAGCGCCTCAAACTCCCGTCCCAGCGCGAGATCGCTCGGCCGGCTCACCCGGTGCACAACCACGACGTCGTCGCCACGACCGGCAAGATCCTCTGCCAGCGCCCGAACCGGTCCGATTCCGCTGCCCCCGCCGACGAGCAGCGCCCGGCCCCGGTGGGCCCGCGCGGCGGTGAAATGTCCGAAGGGACCTTCCGCCACGACCGGTGTGCCCGGTCGCAGCAGGGCGACCGCCCGGGAGTGGTCGCCGGCGGCCTTGACCGTGATACGCAGCTGATGCGCTGTCGGCGGGGCCGACAGCGAGTAGGGGTGCGCGGTCACGAGATGCCCGCGGGCGGCGAACCGCCACAGCAGGAACTGCCCCGGACGCGCACCGAGCCGGTGCAGGTCGTGACCGCGGATCCACACCGAGACGACGCCGGGTGCCTCCTCCACCACCCGATCGACCGTCATCCGGTGCCGGGCCACGGCCGCGATCGGCAGGATCAGGCGCCAGACGACGAGACAGGCGGCGACGGAGACGTACATCGCGGTCCACAGCAGCCGGTTAACCGGGTGACCGACGAAGTCCCCACCGGTCTCCGTCTGGTGGAAGAAGACCAGGAACACGGCGAGGTAGGTGGTGAGATGCAGCGCGTACCAGACTTCGTACGAGATGCGCGGCCGGGCCGCCCGGGCACTCGCGACCCCGACGGCCACGAACAGCAGGGTGCCGACGGTGGCCTTCCACATCTCCGGGTATGTCATGATCACCGTGACGAGCTCGGCGAGCGGCTGATGATGCCCGGCCAAGCCGTAACCCCACACCGTCAGCAGGATGTGGACGACGATGAGCAGGATGACGTTCGTGCCCAGGCCGCGGTGCCACGCGGCCAGCCGGTCGAGACCGACGGCGCGTTCGAAGGCCGGTATCCGTGCCATGAGCAGCAGTTGCACGAGCACCAGATAGGCCGCCAGCAGGCCGCAGACCCGACCGACCGCGGTCATGGCGGGCCCGGCGCCGTGGACGCTGGACGCGGAGGTGTCGAACCACCACAGGGCCACCACGGCGATCCCCCAGGCCACCAGGGCGAGACGCACCACGAGGTGGGGAGACCATCGGGCCGGGTGCCGCGTCGAACTCATGGGACGGACGATGTCCGGAGAGGCTGTGGACTACCTGAGAGAAGCCTCGGAACTTGCCGGGACTTCCCCGGAGCCGTCACGGGCCGGGGGCCACGCCAACCCGCAGGCGGGAGTCACCAGCAGCCACGAGTGGACCGGCTCAGGACGCCCGGGCGTGCTTACGAGCGTTAGCGGCATGCCGCAGGTCGCCACTCCCGCAGTATCCGTACTCGACCCGTCGCCGCCACACGGTCAGCCGGCAGCGGTCCGCCTCGATCGTCCAGGTACGGCGTTCGACCCGATCCTCGATCTGCACGGGCCGCGAGGTCACCGGCTCGTTCGCGCGCAGATGAGCCCAGTTGTGCGCCGCCTCCCATTCCGGGAAGGTGGCCACCAGTTCGCCATCGCCGTCATAAACCTGGAATTGGCGAGTCGTCATTGTCGCGCCTTTCGGTGATTGTCCGATAATGATGATCGTGTATCTGCCCGCCGGAGCCGCCGCGGAAGAAATCCCCTCCGCGCACAGCCGCGCGACGCACAGCCGCACGACGGAGAGCCGCACGACGGGGACAGCGCGGCGGACAACGGCGAGATGGCCGGCTCCGGGCGAGGATCGTCATCCACTCAGCCGGAACCGGCGGTTGACGGTTGACGCCTGAGGGGTGACGCCTGACAGCCGCCGGCGTCGACACATGCGGGACCGGCGACGCGGCCGCCGGGCATGGAGGCACCACAGGTGCGGGGCGCCGTGTCTCGGCGCGGTCTCCCTACCGACATCCCGGACCCTGCGCGATGACCATCGACGTCTCCCCGCAACCAGCTCTGCCCCACACTCTCACCTTGAGGTGCATCATCGCTACTCAAGGTAAGCATGACCCCTGCACGCCTCTTCTGCAAGAGCTTCTGTAAGAGTTTCGCTACCCAGCGATGCGCGCCCTGGGTGAGGAGTGGCGAACAAGTGGCAGGATGCATCCATCACCCCGAAGAGCCCGAAGGACGAGCGATGGCCACGAGCGGCGGTCCGACCGTGCGGCGAAGGCGCCTGGGCGCCGAGTTACGACGACTTCGCGAGGGGGCGGGCATCTCCGTCGACGAGGTCTGCCAACTGCTGCGCTGTTCGGTTTCCAAGGTCAGTCGGATGGAGAACGGCCGCGTGCCGGTCCGCACCCGGGACGTGTCCGACCTGCTGGCTCTCTACGGCGTGACCGACGACGAACGCCGGGACGCGTTGCTGGCCCTGGCCCGCGAGTCCCGGCGCCACGGCTGGTGGCACACCTACCACGACGTGGTCCCCGCCTGGTTCGAGATCTATATCGGCCTGGAGGGCGACGCCGCCTCGATCTCGGTCTACGAATCGCAGCTCGTCCATGGGCTGCTGCAGACCAGCGACTACGCCCGGCCCGTCATCCGGGCCGACGATCCGGAGGTGAGCGAGGACGAGGTCGAACGCAAGATCGCGCTCAGGCTGGACCGGCAGCGCCGGCTCACCGCCGCCGATCATCCTCGCCTCTGGGTGATTCTGGACGAGGCGGTCCTACGCCGGACAATCGGCGGCAGAGCCGTCATGCGAAGCCAACTTGAGTTCCTCGCCAAACAGTCCGAGCTGCCGAACGTGACAATTCAGGTACTTCCCTTCTCCGTGGGCGCGCATGCCAGCCTGGGAAGCACATTCTCGATACTCGGATTCCCCGAGTCGGGAGACAACGAAGTGGTCTATATAGAGGAAGCGGCCGGAAGTCTCTATATTGAGCGCCCCTCCGAAGTCAGGCGCTATAGAGTGAAGCTGGATCATCTTCTGGCGGCAGCCCTGCGGCCGGAAGAGTCCATCCAGATGATACTCTCGGTCGCAGAGGAAATGAAATGATCAGATATATGAAGCCGATCACCGACAATGCCATCGAGGCGGCTTGGCGCAAGAGCAGCTACAGCAACGGCGCGGGCGGTATGTGTGTGGAGGTCGCGGCGCTCGGCGGGGGCGTCGCCGTCCGTGACTCGAAGAACCCGACCGGGCCGGTGCTCGCCTTCTCGGCGGCCGAGTGGGACGCGTTCCTGGCCGGCGCGCGGGACGGCGAGTTCGACCGGAGCCGGATCATCCCGGGCTGAACCACCACCCAGCCCTGATCCGGGGGAATGGGGTGGGATGTCCTGTTCCCACCGAAAAATCCCATCGGAAAAAGCGAGATCGCCGCTGGTCGGCCTCGGCCCGGTTCCGGTCGCTCCGGCACGTCGCGACCGGAACCGGGCCGTCCGCTTTCGGCTCTCCCCCACGGTTCGATGCGCATCGCTCCGGTGACCGTAACCCCGCCGATCACGCCGGTAACCGGGTGATCCTCGGTCAACCCCTACCCGGGCCGGGATGCCCGGGCCAGGATGCACCGCCCTGGTGTTTCAGGCCCTGGTGTTTCAGAGCGGGACCGGCGCCGGGCCGGACCCGCCATGCGGAGACGATTCGATCAACGGCATCGTTCCATCGGCCTGGGGGCCGAGATACCTGTTCAGGAAGTCTCGCCACGAGCCGGTTGGCTCTTGCGCAATGCCTCCCGGTCGCGCACTCTTGTAGATGTTCGGTCGAGCTTCGTTGCCTGGACGTTCGTCTTGTCGCGGTTGTTACATGATTGTAACGTGATGTGGATACGGCAGCGCGTCACTCGCCGCGAGGCGATCGGGTGACAAGGCTCCTGCGGTCTCCCGTCACAGCCCGGCAGGTCGGCGTCTGGCCACCTTGCACCCGACCGGAACAGGCCACGCGGGCGTCAAGCGCCCGCCCAACGCGGAGGAGGGCAGTCGTTGTGACCATATGTGATAATACGGCTACCCGCGTGCGGCGCCATAACGCACCTGCCCGGATCCTCGGTCAGCCGGGGCGGGCGGAGCGCAGAGTCGCCATCCCGTCGCCCTCCTAGCGAGGCGGCGCAGCGCAGCGTCCGCCCGCTCTCCGGGTCCATCTGCTCATCTCCGATCTCGGATCGACCTCGTGTCGAAAGGATCGGCCGAGGCATCGTCGCCTCGTTCCCCGCCTTCCGGTCCGGTGTGCCGTCCGAGGTCACCCGCGAGTTGCAATGCCCTGTTTCCCTGCCACTGGGAGGTGATTGCCGTGGCCACCGCCACGACCAACCTGCTCAACACTCCGATCGAAGATCAGCGCGTCGAGCGTGTCCGCCGCGCGGCGCTGTCGGCCTACGTGGACGGAAAGATCTCCTTCGCGCAGGCGAACCTGCGGGTGCGCAAGGCCCTTCAGCGATTCGGGGTCTGACGAGCCAGCCGGGTCGTCGAGATGCGGCTGGCGGCGCCTCGACGACCCGGCCGGAGAGGAAACCCTGATCGCCCGGTCCGCGCCTGCTCTGCTCCGGGCCGGGCAGCAAACCTGGGCGGCGGGGATACGCGGGAAACGTGCGAGCGGGAAACGTGCGAGCGGGAAACGTGCGAGCGGGAAACGTGCGAGCGGGAAACGTGCGAGCGGGAAACGTGCGAGGCGGGCAAGCGGGAGACGGCCGGGCGCCCGGGCGATCGGGGGGTGAACCCGAGCGGCCGGCCACGACGACTATCTCACCGAAAGCACACGGCGCATCACTATAAGTTCTTCGACATGCCGCTGCGGTGAGCAACCGTGCCGGTACGAGCGTTAGAAGCCGCTTCGTCCCGGGCCCTTGCCGGCTGCCCCGGCTCCGCCTCCGATGGCTCGACCACCTCCGGCCGGCCGTCCAGGGGCGCGACGCCGTCCCCCAACCCGCGGTCGTCGGGGGTGGGTCGCAGCACGCTCTCAAGTTCGTCCACGGACCGGTCTGCCGCCATCCGATCACGGCCGAGAGCGGCGATTCCGGCCGCGACCAGGACCATCGCGACGATGAACGCCGCGCGGCGGACGCCGTCGGGCGCCGGCTCGCTGAACAGCGTCAGGCCCAGAGTCACCGGCAGGAAGGCGGAGACCCCGCTGGTCACCGGGAAGGCGATGACGGCGGCGCGCCCTTGCAGGCCACGCTGCTGAAGACCGAGCGCCAGCACGGAGAACAGCACGAGGACGTAGGGCGTCGGAGTGGTGAGCAGGTCCACCAGCGTGGACTGCCCCTCACGTCGTTCGTTCACCGCCAGGCCGATCTGGCGGGTCGCCAGCGTGGCGATGGCGTAGCTGACCCCGGCCGCGGCCCCGAATCCGAACGCGGCACCCGCGACCATCTCCCGCACCGCGGCCAGGTTGGCGAGGGACGCGCAGAGCAGCGCGAAGACCAGACCGAGGACCAGGAAGGCCAGCAGGACATCGGTGCTGGCCGAGCTGCCGACCTCCGCTCGGCGCGTGAAGGCGAAGGCGAGCAGGCCGATACCGCCGACCATCGCGACCACGCCCAGCCAGCCGGTCAGGCTGATGTTCTCGCCGAGCACCCGCTGCGCCAGCAGGGTGAAGACGATCATGTCGAGGGCCATCACCGGGGCGACCATCGCCACCGGGGCCACGGACAGCGCATACACCTCCAGCAGGAACGAGCCCGCCTCCACGGCGAGGCCGATCAGCCACAGGGGGCGCAGCACCAGTCGGGCCAGCAGCGCAAGCCCCAGCCCCGAGCTCTCCTCCTCCCGGCGGGCAGCGCGGGCCTGGACGAGCGGCGCGATCCCGTAGAGAGCCGCCGAGACGACCGCGGTCGGCAGACCGATCACCAGGGCTCTGCTCATGTCCCGTCCAACATCGTGGCCCTCGGGATCCGTCCCGAACCGTGGGTTCGCCTCACCAGTCCGCGCCGAAACCGATCTGCGCCAGAGCCGCCCCGAATGCCCGCTCCCACGCGTGCGGGCCGATCGCCACCCGGTCCGACGGTGGCTTGACCCGGTCAAGGCACGCGAGCGCGGATCTGGTCAACGACACCGGGTCGGTGTTCGTCACCTCGGCATGACCTCGCTCGAGCTCCTTCTGAAGGTTATCCCGGCCATGCCCCGGCACCACGTCGATGAGCAGCAGGTCCCGGCCGATCACCCGAGCCTCGCTGCAGGTGTCCCCGGACGACGTGACGACCAGGTCGCTCGCCGCCATCAGCGCCGGGACGCGATCGGTGAAGCCGAACGGGATGACCTTGTGCTGCTGTTCCGACAGAGACGCCAACCGCGCGGCCAACCGCTGGTTGCGGCCGGCCACCGCAAGCACGTAGATGCCCGCCGCGGCCATGGCCGCGGCACCCTCTACCAACGGTCCCAGCCCCCAGGAGCCGGACATCAGCAGCACGCAGGGAGCGTCCGCGGGGATGCCGAGCGCGGCCCGCGCCTCCTCCTGGGTGGGCGGGTCGTAGAAGGGTTCCCGGACCGGGGTCGGGACCACCGAGATCAGCGCGTTCGGCGAGAACCGCCGCACGTACCGGGCGGCGGTCTGCGAGGTGACCAGGTAGAGGTCGGTGTTGTCGTGTACCCACAGCCGGTGCACGCAGCAGTCGGTGGAGAACACCGCCGTCACCAGGCCGGGGAACTCGGCCTTGACCCGGCTGGCCGCCGCGGCTCCGGTAGCGAAGATCGAGATCACGAGATCGGTCGGCTGGGCGGCCAGTTCCTCGCGCAATGCCGGGACGACGAACCGGCTCGAGGTCCTCTCGATGGCCTGGGCGAGCCGGCCACCGGTTCTCATCTGTGAGAAGTGCACGGCATCATACAGGCCCGGAACGGCGATCATGCCACGGAAGACCTTCTCCCCCCGGGAGCCGTTGCGCCCACCGAGCATGCGCAGGCTGTCGGCGGTCCGGGTGGTGAACCCGCGCCGGGTGAGCGACGCGCCGCACGCCTGTGCCATCACGTCGTGGCCCATCCCGAGCGAGCCCGACAGCAGCAGCGCGCCGCCGCGTCGCGTCGGCGTCCCGGCGGGCCGGACATCGACGCCGTGCGTGCGCGGATCGGCGGGGAGGGCGCCGGCGACCGGTCCCCCCGCTGCGGCCGGCCCTGGCAGGACAGGTTCCGTGACCCCCGGTTCGCCGGCGGCTGGCGGGCCGCCGACCCCCGCCTCAACATCATCTTCGGATGGTCCATTCACCGTGCTACCGCCGATCTGCGCCATGGTCACTCCGAGGAGGCCGCGGAGATATCGAGGTCGCCGACAGGCGGGAGCGCCTGAGCCGGAGGCCGTCGATTTGCCAGATACCACTCGATGTACTGCCGGACACCCTCCGAGAAGGGTGTGGTCGGTCGCCATCCGAGCACCTCCGCGGCCCGCTGCGCGGAGATCTCCCGACCGCGGAAGTCCCCGGGGCGCGCAGGCATGTGTTCGATGGCGGTGCCGGGGAAGTACTCCTGGACGGCCCGTGCCATCTCCAGCACACTGACCGATTCGCTGCCCTCGAGGGCGAGCGTAGTGTTGGCCGCGTCGGGGGTCAGAGCCAGCACGTGCGCCTCGGCCAGGTCCCGGACGAAAACGTAGTTGCGGAACTGCAGACCGTCGCCGGCCACCGTCAGCGACTCGCCGTTCAGAGCCTTGCGGACAAAGCGGGCCAGCACCAGCTCGTCACGCATTCCGGGGCCGTAGGGGATGCCGTAACGCAGGATCGTGAACGGCAGCCCGTAGGTCTGCTGATAGCTGTGCAGCAGCAGTTCGGCGGCCAGTTTCGTCGAGGTGTAGACATGCCCGGCGCGGCCCAGCGTGATCTCGGCGTCCTCCGTCAGCGGCGCCGAACCGGCCCGGTCACCGACCGCCCCGTACACCCAGACGGTGCTGGCGAACAGCACCCGGCGAACCCCGACCTGCCGCGCCGCCTCGCAGATGTTCCCGGTGCCCTCGACGTTGAGCCGCACGGTGCGCACCGGGTCGGCGAACGCGAAGTCCACATTGGACATCCCCGCGATGTGGAAGACGGCCTCGACGCCCCTCAGCGCGGCGGTGACCGCCGGCAGATCAAGCACGTCGAGGTGCTGGTAACTAGCCCGGGGGTCGACCGGCCGGTGTTCGACGTCCAGTGAGAGAACGTCGTGACCGGCGTCAAGCAGACGGTCGACCACATGGCTGCCGATGAAACCCGACCCTCCGGTTACCGCGATCTTCATCGTCATCCGTCCAGGCTCAGGCTCTGCAGCGCGGCGGCGAAGGACGCGACCACATGGTCGGCCTCCGCCTCGGTCATGTCCGAATGGATGGGCAGGCACACGTGCCGGGCGCAGATGTCCTCGGCGACCGGAAGGGACCGGAGCGCATAGTCGCCGAAGACCGGCTGCCGGTGCAGCGGCGACTCGTAAACCTCACCGCTCAGGGAGACGCCGTGGCGTTCCTTCAGCTCCTTCTTCAGCCGGCCGCGGTCGATTCCGGGGCGGGGCAGGACGATGTACTTGTAGTAGTTGCAGAGACCATCCGGCGGCACCTGCAGGCGGGTGACGGTACCCAGGGTGTCCAGCGCGGCGTCGTACCGCGCGGCTACGGCGGCGCGGGTCGCCAGGAAGTCAGCGAGATGCCGCAGATGCACCCGGCCGGTGACCGCATGAATCTCGCTGAGCCGCCAGGCGTACCCCTGCTTGATATGGACGTTCCCGAGAAAACCGGCTTTGCCCTGGTCACGATAGATCCGAGCGGCTTCGTGAATGGCGGGATCGGACGTGAGGATCATTCCGCCCTCACCGCTCGTGATGACCTTGGTTGGATAGAACGAGAACGCTCCCGCGATCCCGAACGACCCAGCGTGGCCGTCGCCGTGGCGGCTGCCGTGGGCATGTGCCGCGTCCTCGACCAGCGCGATGCCTCGATCGTCACAGAAGGCCCGCAACTCGGCCACGTCCGGCGGGATCAGCCCACCGATATGGACCAGGACAACGGCGCGGGTCCGCGGCGTCACCGCGGCCTCGACACTGCGGGCGGTCAGGGCAAAGGTGTCCGAACTCACATCCGCGAAAACCGGCATGGCACCGGCCCGCAGCACCGCGAAAGCGGTCGCCGCAAACGTGTTCGTCGGCACGACGACATCCGCGCCTTCGACACCGTGACTGCGAAGGATGATCTCCAATGCGGCTGTTCCACTGCTCACGGCGACCGCGAACGGGGCCTCGTGAGCCGCGGCGAATGCCGCCTCGAATTCAGCGGTATGGACGCCCAAGGTCAGCGCACCGGTGGCCAGGATCTCGGTCGCGGCCGATGCGATCTCCGCGCGATCCTCCGGTGAGAAGACGATACGCGCCGCAGGGACATGCACCTGTTCACCCCTACCTTCCGAGTCATTCCCGTGCGAGCGAGCCGGCCAGCCCCCATAGCGGCTGCGCCGCGACGAAGGACCCGGTCGGGACGAGCCGCGGCCTTCGCGGCATCACCGACTCCGAATTCCGCCGGCCTCCCGCCAGCGACCTACCGCGCTCCCTCCGACCCCTACGGAGGCAACCATCGGCTTTGTCGGTACATGCCCAAAACAGGCTATCGATCCCGATCGCCGGCATGTCCGCAGCCCATGGCCACTCCCCACGAAACATCTCATATCTGTCCGAACGTAGCCAGACCTGTCAGCAAGGCGATATTCCCGCAAGAGGGGAAAGGCATCCGTCACTAAAAACCGCCAACCCGCAACACGTGGTGATCGACGGCGACGCCACTCACCGCGACGACCACGGGGCCGCCCACGGCGACCCAGACCTGCTCCTCCAGCACCGCAGCCGTCCGGACCTCGTCGTTACGGCACCGCCGTTACGGCACCGCCGTTACGACACCGGTCCCGACCAGCCGCTTCCCGGGCACGGCCAAGGCCGGGAGACCTGCATCGTCGCGCCTCCGATACCCAGCGCAACGCTCAATCACTCCGAGTAATACTCTCCCAGGTAGCCACGGAGGCAGCGGACGCCACCCCGCTGTCCGTTCCTGTCGATGAACCGCGACCTCGACCGAGGACGCAGGGCGGGAACGAGCAGACACTGCGGCAGACACTGATCGCCACGCGAACCACGCCCGTGGGCACGCGGACGACGATCAGTTGAAGACGGATGAACCGGATGGATGACGCGGCCGGCCGGGGCTGACCGGCTGTCGAGAAATCACCCGGTCGGAGTGGGCGACCAGGAAAAGATCCTCAACGGTCGAACCAGGGCCGTTCGCTCGGGAACGGTCTGGATGCAACCGGACACAAGTAGTCCCGACGAGACCATCTCACCCAACGTACGGGGGGAACGCAGGTATACGGCCTCGTCGGGACTTGGTGAAAGTGTACGACCCCCATCTGTCGGGCGCGACGGGACCAAGGTCCCTAACGGTTTCCGCACCCTCGACTCTTGCCAAAGAGCGCCGCAGTGTGCCTCGTGGGGCGAGAATGGTCACGATGCCGTCTCCCGGAAACCGATCTTGCACCGGCGTGTGCCGTAGGGCGGCCAGTGGGACGGCCGCCTCCACGCCAGCCCGATTTTGATCGCCAGGGTTCTGGCGACGTCCCCCGCACCTCCGGAGACGGACGACTCGGGCACCAGGGCCGGCGGGGTCGGCAACGGGGCGGGCGGCTCGCCCGGGCCGGACGGCAGTCCCCGAAAGGTCGAAATTTCGGGCTAGATTACCGGTTCTGTTGCACATGGGAAACATCAGAATGCTTCGCTGCACCCCGTGCGGCGAAGGGAGTGGCGGCGGTCACGGGAATATCCGCGGCGGTGGGATGCCCGTGGCACACGACGCGTATTCCCGGGAACGGGTGTGACGCCGCACGGGGCCGCCGGGCTCCGGTACCGGACCGGTCACCTCGCCGGACCGAGTGCACACGCGCTGTTCGCACCCGGCGGCGTCGGGCGTCCTGCGCATCGGCCGAGGCGGGTCGACCGCCGACGCATCTACGCAGGCCGGTCCAGCATTACATGATCGCCGCCCCGCGGTGGCCGTCTCATCGCCAATCCGACAACACGGCCGCGAACGGCCTGAACGCAGGCCTGGCGGTGTTGTATCAGGGGTGGGACACGTCGCCGCGGCCGGCGACGATGGAACCACCCGCCCGACGAACCGAACGGCAGAGACCTGGGATGGATGACGAAGCACCGGCCTGGTTCGAGGCCGCCCTTGACCACCGACCGGAGCGGCACGAGACCGAGGTGGCGGGCGCGACTATCAGTTACCGCTGCTGGGGCAGGGGCGGCCGGCCGGCGATCGTGCTGGTCCACGGTGGTGCCGCCCACGCGGGCTGGTGGGACCACATCGCGCCGATGATTCCGCGGGAGTACCGCGTCATCGCACTGGATCTGTCCGGCCACGGTGACAGCGACCGGCGCGAGGACTACTCGCTCAGTACCTGGGCGGCCGAGGTGATCGGTGTCATCGACCACGCCAAGGTCGCCTCGCCCCCGATCATCATCGGGCACAGCATGGGCGGCTGGGTGACGATCACCACCGCAGCCCAGTACCCGGACCGGGTCGCCGGCATCGTCGTCGTCGACTCCCCCGTGCAGGAGTTCACCCCGGAGGAACGGGCGGCCCGGGACCGGACGGCGTTCGGCCCGCTGCGGGTGTATCCGACAGCGACCGACGCGCTGGCCCGGTTCCGGGCGGTGCCGGAGCAGCCCTACGTGCTGCCGTTCATCATCGATCACGTCGCCCGGGGTTCGATCGGGTCGGTCCAGGGCGGCTGGACGTGGAAGTTCGACCCGAAGGTGTTCGGCAACCGGACCCCGTCGCCCGAGGTACTACGCAAGGTGCACTGCCGGGTCGCGCTCTTTCGGGCCGAGAAGGGCCTGCTCACCCCCGACATCGGTGTCCAGATGTACAACCTGCTCGGGCGGGTGGCACCGGTGATCGAGATCCCGCTCGCCGGCCATCACGTCATGCTCGATCAGCCGTTGCTACTGGTCACCGGGATCCGGACGATCCTCGCCGACTGGGAGCACTCCTCCCCGCAGGAACGGGTGGACTGACGACCGGGTGCGCCGGCCGCGGGCGCGGGAGCCCGGCGGAAAGCGGACGAGACGGTAATTCGTCCCAGGTGGCGCGACTGCCGGGGTTAAGCCGCCGATCCTAGGGAATCCGCAGATCGTACGTTGTTCCGCGGGTACGGCTACGCGGACGCCCCGCCAGGAGAAGCCGCAAGGAGAACCCATGAGGAGTGCGCACCGGCGGCAGTCGGGAACGATCGGTATTCCCTACCCGGACGATAGCGCCCCGTACGTGGCTGGTGCACGGGTGCGGACCTCATCGGATGCCACCCAGGCTCTCCGGGCCGCGCCGGGCCCGCCGGCTGCCGGGAGCACGAGCGGGGACCGCGGATCGACCGGCAACCACGGATCGACCGGCAACCACGGATCGACCGGCAACCGCGAATCAACCGGCAACCACGAATCAACCGGGGAGCTGGTGTCCGACGTCGTCTCGGACATCTCCACACTGTTCCGCCAGGAGCTCGCCCTCGCCAAGGCCGAGATGCGCGAGGAGGTGGAGAAGGCCGGCAAGGGCGCCCGCATGTTCGCCGTAGCGGGCGGCGCCGGTTACTTCACCCTGCTTTTCGCCTTGTTGGCCGTCATGTTCGGCTTGGGGGAGGTGATGGCGCTGGGCTGGGCCGCCCTCATCATCACTGTCGTCCTCGGCGTCGTCGCGGCCGTGCTGGCCATGAGGGGTCGTTCCACCGTGCGCACGGTCCACCCCACTCCGGCGCAGACCGTGGAGACGCTGCGCGAGGACGTCCAGTGGGCGCAGGGCCGCCGCGGGTAGTTCGTCCCCCACCACCCTCGGGTTCGTCCACCCGCCCACCACCCCGTGTCGCCACTCCCGTGCCGCCCACCACCCCGTGTTTCCGCGGAACCACCGGCAGAAGCATCAGAAAGGTCAGGTTCGCAGTGACAAGCACGAGTCCGGATAAGATCCGGTCCGACATCGAGGCGACCCGGGCGCGGCTCGGCAGCGACCTCGACCAGCTCTCCGACCGGGTCAGCCCGCAGAAGGTCGCCGGTCGCACCGCACAGGACATCAAACGCCGGGTGACCACGGCGACCGAGGCGGTCCGCCCGAAGGTCGCGGCGACGACGGAGATCGCGGCCGAAAAGGCCCGGGACACGGCGGATCAGGCGAAGGCCACCGTACGCCGGCAGCTTGACGCCCACCCGCAGCTCGCCGTGACCGCACAGAAGGCCCGCGCGACGGCCGGCAGCGCCGCGGGTACGGCCACGCAGACCGTGCACAAGCAGCTCGAGGCGCACCCGCAGGTGGCGGCGAAGGCCGGCCAGGTGCGCGACACCGCGGGCAGCGCCCTCACGGCCGGCCGGCAGAAGGCCGCCGACAACCCGCGGGCGGCGGGGTCCGCCGCCGGGCTGGCGGCTCTGCTCGTGATTCTGCTGTTCATCCTCCGGCTCCGGCGGCATTGCGGGATCGACCCGGGGTAGCGGTCCCCGACGCTCTCGGCGGCGCTCGCCACACTCGGCCCGGCGGCGCGCGATCTGGCCGCTCTGGTGGGCGTCCACCTGCTCGCCGACTGTAACTCCAAGTAATCAACTGCGCCGCTCGGCGCCCGTCAAGCCGGGAAGCGCGACGGGCGAGGGCGACGGACTACGGGTCAGATGAGACGGTCAGGGGCACGCGAGCCTGGCGGCCCGCCCGTGGCGCCACGGGTTCTCTCCCGGACGAGCACGGCTGCCGGGAGGAACGCGGACTTCGGCCGAGAGCCGGCCGGAGCGAGGAAGGAGGAGCTGGTGGGACAGATCGAGGTCGTCGTCAGGCGGGTCGTGCCGGGCACCCCCGAGCAGGTTGTCGCGAAGCTCGCGGACTACCAGGGCGCCCGCGCCCGAGCCTGGCCAGAGAACGTCTCCGAGTACCGGGTGTTGGCGGGGGGCCACGGTGCCGGGACCCGCATCGCCTATCGGCTCCAGGCAACCCGCAAGCGGGTGCGTCAGATCGACGCGACCGTCTCCGTCCCCGATGCGAGCACTCTCGTCGAGGCGGACCAGAACTCCTCGCTGTGCACCCGCTGGCACATCGTCCACGGCTCCGGGCCGGACCAGAGCCTGGTCACGGCGACGACGACCTGGGACGGTGCGGGCGGTGTCGGCGGCTTCTTCGAGCGCGCGTTCGCCCCCATCGGCGTCCGCAAGCTGCACACCGCGGTCCTGGACAAGGTTGCCGGACAGTCCGGGGGCTAGGATCCGGCCGCCGAGCGGTGCAGGGTCGGCCATACTTCCCGCGTCGGCCCCGCCGCCATCAAACCTGCCCGGCCCATCAAACCTGCCCGGCCCACCGAACCCGGCCGGCGAGCCGGACCCGGCCGGGCTGGGGCGAAGCCCCGTTAGACGTACATGTACATCCGCACGGTCGTGCCAACCCGGGTCGACCGGAGCTGGACGAGATCGCACAGCTGGTTGACGAGCCACAGCCCGCGGCCGCCGCCCAGGGACAGGTCCGGGCGGCGGCGTCCGGCCAACCGGTCGTACAGCCGGCCGCCGTCGCGGACCTCGCAGATCAGGCAGGCGTCGTCCGTCCAGAGGCGGACCGCTCCGTGGCCCCCGCCGTGGTGCACGCTGTTCGTGGCGACCTCGTGCACGGCCAGCTCGAACTCGCCGGTCCGCTCGGCGCCCAGGCCCCAGGCCAGGGCGACCCGGATCACCTCGGCGCGGACGTGCCCCAAGTCGCGCGGGCCGAAGGCGAACTCGACGCGGGGAACGCCGAGGTCCGGCAGGGCCTCGGCCAGCGGGTCGGGGCCCGGACTCGCGACGGCGGACCCGGGCGGTCGATACCGGGAACTGATCCGGCCCAGCCCGCCCTCCACCACCGCGGGATGGGTGCGCCAGATCTCGTCAACGAGCGCCGGGCCGATCCGGCCCACGTCATAGAGGCACCGCAGCCGCCACGCCGGCGGCGCGGCGAACGCCTCGTTGAGCAACGCCTCGTGCAGCATGGATTCCCGCCGCTCCGGGCCGGACCGGGCCAGCCATGTCGGCTCGCCGATCCCCCGTACCAGCCGACCGCGCTCGACACCGAGATCCAGAAAATCCTGCCAGGCCGGAATAACCCGGGCCGGGTTACGACCAAGCTCGGCCATATCGAGAAAAGAGACGCGCTGCGCGGCCCGACCGAGGGCTGCGCGTAACTGGCGTATCCGCGGCTGTGTCACGGCTACCAGGACGGCCTCGTCGACCGCGAGTCCGGCGAGCACGAAATCGCGCGTTGCGCTGAGGAAACCGGCGTCGCCCTGATACAGGAAAGCCTCGTGCCGAATCCCGTCGGCCCCACTTCCACCGGTGACCGGGCCACAGATGGAGCCCAGGGTGCTCCCGTGGCTCACTTCACACCCCGGCGCGGCAAAACGCGGGTCGCCCCCGTGGGAACCCACCCGCCCACTCACCGCGACCTCGGCGGCGGAATGCCGAGAATACACGCGGCCCGCGCCGGCAGCCCCGTCCCCAGTGTGCACGGGCACATCGTAGGTCATGCCGAACCAATGGGATATACCCCGCAACGCAATCAGACCGCCCAGCTCGTCAGAGCTGGTAGCGGAAACGACCCGACCAGCCCGGAACCGGTTCTCCGGCCGGGCGGACCACGCCGGGCCGGGCCGGTCGCCGCCGTGACCGCGCCACGCGGGGACGATGCCCGAGACCAGGAGGCCGGCGCTCGAGACCAGGAGGCCGCGGGAACGCGGGAACGCGGGAACGCGGGAACGCGCACCGGGACCGCCGCCCGCGGGCGGAAAACCTCGTGATCACCCGTAGTCTCGCAGTCAGGGCGTCGGCGCGGGTCTCACCGCGCGGCGCCCGAGCGACGACGCGGCCGACCCCGGCCCGGCGACCGAAGATCGACGAGAAGGCGGATCAGGGATTGTGACGACGACATCTGTCCCGCAGCGTTCCATCCATCAGCGGATCGCCGAGGAGCTCGGCGTGCGCCAGGGGCAGGTGACGGCGGCGGTCGACCTGCTCGACGGTGGTGCCACCGTGCCCTTCATCGCCCGCTACCGCAAGGAGGCGACCGGCACCCTCGACGACACGCAGCTGCGCACGCTGGAGGAACGGCTGCGTTACCTGCGGGAGCTGGAGGATCGGCGCGCCGCGATCCTCGAATCGATCCGGTCGCAGGGCAAGCTGGACGACGCCCTGGAGGCGCAGATCCTCGCCGCCGACTCCAAGGCCCGGTTGGAGGACATCTACCTGCCCTTCAAGCCGAAGCGGCGGACCAGGGCGCAGATCGCCCGGGAGGCCGGCCTCGAACCGCTGGCGGAGAGCCTGCTGGGCGACCCCTCGCTCGACCCGTACGCCACGGCGACGGCCTACGTCGATCCGGAGAAGGGTGTGGCCGACGCGGGTGCCGCGCTGGAGGGGGCGCGGGCGATCCTCGTCGAACGGTTCGCCGAGGACGCCGACCTGATCGGCACGCTGCGCGAGCGGATGTGGTCGCGTGGTGTCCTGGTATCCCGGGTCCGGGAGGGCAAGGAGGAGGCGGGGGCGAAGTTCTCGGACTACTTCGACTTCTCGGAGCCGTTCACCTCGTTGCCGTCGCACCGCATCCTCGCGGCGTTCCGGGGGGAAAAGGAGGAGATCCTCGACCTGACCCTCGAACCGGACGTGCCGGCGGAGCCGGACGCCGCCCCGCCGCCCGGGCCGACCGACTACGAGACGCGGATCGCCGAGGCGTTCGGGATCTCCGACGCGGGCCGACCGGCGGACCGGTGGCTCCTCGACACGGTCCGCTGGGCCTGGCGCACCCGCATCCTCGTGCACCTCGGCATCGATCTACGGATGCGGCTGTGGACGGCCGCCGAGGACACCGCCGTGCGGGTGTTCGCGGCGAACCTGCGTGACCTGCTGCTCGCGGCGCCGGCCGGAACCCGGGCGACCATGGGTCTCGACCCGGGGTACCGCACCGGAGTGAAGGTCGCCGTGGTCGACCCGACCGGCAAGGTGGTCGCCACCGACACCATTCATCCGCACGTCCCGGCGCGGCGGTGGGACGAGTCGATCGCCACCCTGGCCCGGCTCGCCCGGGAGCATCGCGTCGACCTGATCTCGATCGGGAACGGGACGGCCTCCCGGGAGACCGACAAGCTCGCCGAGGACCTCATCCGCCGGCACTCGGAGCTGTCGCTGACGAAGGTGACGGTCTCGGAGGCGGGGGCGTCGGTGTACTCGGCGTCCGCCTACGCCGCGGCGGAGCTTCCGGGGCTCGACGTCTCACTGCGCGGGGCCGTGTCGATCGCCCGGCGGCTGCAGGACCCGCTCGCGGAGCTGGTGAAGATCGACCCGAAATCGATCGGGGTTGGGCAGTACCAGCACGACCTGTCCGAGTCCCGGCTGTCGTCGTCCCTGGACGCGGTGGTCGAGGACTGCGTGAACGCGGTGGGGGTGGACGTCAACACCGCGTCCGCCCCGCTGCTGACCCGGGTGTCCGGAATCGGGGCGAGCCTCGCGGAGAGCGTGGTGCGCCACCGCGACACGCACGGGCCGTTCCAGACCAGGGCCGCCCTGAAGGACGTCCCCCGCCTCGGGCCGAAGGCGTTCGAGCAGTGCGCCGGCTTCCTGCGCATCCCCGACGGGGACGACCCGCTGGATGCCTCCAGCGTGCACCCCGAGTCCTACCCGGTGGTGCGGCGCATCCTCGCGGCGACCAGCGGCGACCTCGGCTCCCTCATCGGCAACGGGGCGGTCCTGCGAGCCCTGAAGCCGAGCGAGTTCGTCGACGACACCTTCGGCCTGCCGACCGTCACCGACATCCTCGCCGAGTTGGAGAAGCCCGGCCGTGACCCGCGGCCGGCCTTCAGGACGGCGGCATTCACCGAGGGGATCGAGACGCTCGCGGACCTGGTCCCCGGCATGACCCTGGAGGGGACCGTCACGAACGTCGCCGCGTTCGGGGCCTTCGTCGACATCGGCGTTCACCAGGACGGCCTGGTGCACGTGTCGGCGATGTCGAAGAACTTCGTCAGCGATCCGCGCGAGGTCGTCAAGCCCGGCGACATCGTGACGGTGAAGGTTCTCGACGTCGACATCCCCCGCAAGCGGATCTCGCTGACGCTGCGGCTGGACGACGAGGCCGGTGCCGGGGGCCCGGGCCGCCGGGACGGCGAGGGTGACCGGCGGGGAGCCGCGGGTGCGGGCGCCGGACGCGGCGGAAGCCGTGATCATGGTGATCGGCGGAATGGCGGCCGGGGCACCGCGAGTGCGGGCGCCGGACGCGGCGGAAGCCGTGATCATGGTGATCGGCGGAATGGCGGCCGGGGCACCGCGAGTGGCGAACGCGGTGGTGCCGGCGGGCGCGGTGCCGGTGGTGCCGGCGGGCGCGGTGCCGGTGGCAGGAACGGTTCCGGTGGCCGCGGTGGATCCAGCGTGCCGGACGGCGCGATCGCCGAGGCGCTGCGCCGGGCCGGCATCGTCAACGGCGACCAGATCACTCTCGGTGAGTCCGGCCGCAAGCGCGGCTGACCCACTGACCAGGTGACGGGTGGGGCCGGTGGGTCGGGCCGGTGGGAATCACCGGCTCCGGTGCCGCCCACCGACCCCACCCACCTGGCCCCCAGGGGTGCTTCGCGGATCGACGGTACGGATCCCCGAAGCACCCCGACGGCGGGCGAAGCCCGGTGCCGCCAGAAATACGGCATCGTCAGAAATACGGTGCCGTCAGAAAGAACCGATGATGATGCCGGTAATGGTGAGTCGATACTCGAAGGCGCTGAACAGCAGGGTGCGGCAGGCGGATATCACGCGACTTCGGTGAGCAGTCCGGTGGCAACATCGAAGATGAAGCCGCGGATGGCGTCGGTATGCGGGATGAACGGGCTCGCCTTGATCCGCGCAATCGACTGGCGTATGTCTTCGGCCAGGTCGGTAAACGACTCCACGGCCCATTCTGGTTTGATCCCGGTCTCGTCCTGGATCGAGCGTTTAAAATCGTCGTCGGTGAAGGTCAGCATGCCGCAGTCGGTGTGGTGGATCAGGATGATCTCGCGGGTGCCGAGCAGGCGCTGGCTGATCGCGAGGGAACGGATCTCGTCGTCGGTGACGACGCCGCCGGCGTTGCGGATGACGTGAGCCTCGCCGTCGCCCAGGCCAAGGATCGCGTAGACGTTGAGCCGTGCGTCCATGCAGGCGACGGCGGCGATGTGCTTGGACGGCGGCAGCGGAAGCGGCCCGGCGAAGGTCTTCGCGTAGGCGGCGTTGTTGGTCAGGTAGTCGTCGGTGACGGACATGGGTCCTTCCCGGGGGCGGATCGGTGGTGGAGGCCGGAGGTTCAGGCGGGATCCGCCGGTTCAGGCAGGATCCGCCGTGCCGGTCCAGGAGGCACGGAACGCCGCGGTGGTCGCGGCGACGGTGGTGGCGACCTCGGCCGGGCTGGCCGGGTTCGGGGCATTGTCGAACAGGGCCGCCAAGCCCGCGACGGCCTTCTCCGCGCGGGGGCGCCAGTTTTCTTCCCAGGCGGCGAGAACCGCGGCGTTGTCGGGGCGTCCGGCGATGGCGTGGCGGGCCAGGGCCGCGCTCCACGCCCGGCTGCGGGCGCCGTCGACGCCGGACTCGCGCAGCAGCTGGGCGGTCAGGCCGTCGCCGTTGGCGTCCGCGAGATCGGCGAGGGCGGTCTTGAGCAGGGTGTCGAGCGCCGGCTTGACGACGAGGTTCAGTGCCGTGAAGGCCTCCGCCCAGTCGTAGGCGACCAGCAACCGCTCCAGCGCCTCTCGGGCGGGTTGCCAGGCCGGGTCGTCTTCCCAGAACCGTCGGGTGACCCGGCTGTCGGCGAGGTCGGCGCCGTGGACCAACGACAGCGCCTTGGCCCGGTAGGCGATCCACTGCAGAGCGCGCAGTTCGTCGGCGGCCTGGAAGAACGCGGCGTTGCTGACGTAGGCGCTGGGTCCGAGTTGGCCGACGTACAGGCTGGTGATCTGCAGCACGTGGAACAGGTAGCGGGCGGGCAGGTAAAGCCGCGCGAGGACGCCCACCCAGACCGGGTCCAGGCCGGCATCCGCATCGAGGGCCTCGAAGTGGTCGACGACACCTTCGGCGTAGATCTCCCGGTCGTGCTGCAGGGCGATGTAGCGGCGGTAGTTGAGCTGGGCGGGGTCGCGGAACTCCTCCCAGTCCACGCCCCGCAGCGGCGAGCCCTCGCGGTAGCGCAGGTACCACCGGTTGATCGGACTGTTGGGATCAAGGTCGAACGGGGCCGGCTGCCGCCCGAAGTGGTAGTGGAAGTGGCCGGTGACGGTCTCGTACTCGTTGGGCTTGCGGCGGGCCCCGTCGAACACACTCCAGGTGCGCAGGGGCCTCGCCGTGGGGGAGGTGGTCATCCTCAGTCCTTCCGGTCCAGGTACCAGACGAGTTCGTCGTCGCTCACGTACCGCATCCGCCCGGCAAAGCCGGCGAGGGCGGGTTCGAGGGTGGCGAGCGGGACGGACCGGCCGGCGGCCTCCTCCAGGCTGGTGCGGGTGACCCGCAGGAAGCGGGGCGCGTTGATGCGCACGTAGCCGTTGCGGTCCTCCACGACCAGCGTCTGGTCGGGGTTGTCCTTCTCGATCGCGGCGTGCAGTGCCTCGACGACGTCCGGATCGAATCCGCGGACGATGGGGCCTACCAGGCGGCTGGAGTCGGCGGTCATGAAAATCGTCTCCCCGTCGGGGCCGCGGTCGCATCGCCACGGCAGCGGTGGTAATGACGTCGGCCGTCGGGTGGGATCCCGACAATGATCCGCTCGCCGTCGGCGCGCACCGGGAAGCTGTACAGCCGGCAGTCGCTCGGGTTGAGGCTCTCGCCGGTCGCCAGGTCGAACTCCCAATGATGCGCGGCGCAGGTGAGCACCCCGTCCTCGACGGCGCCGTTGACCAGCGGGAACCGCGAGTGCGGGCACACCGCCTGGTACGCCCGTAGCGCCCCGCCGGGCAGGTGTGCCAGCAGCACCTGCTCGGCGCCCGCGGTCACCTCGAGCACATCGCCTTCCCACACCTCGTCCAGCGAGGCGACGTCGGTCCACGCCACTGTGGTGCCACCCGCCGACGCACCACCCGCCGACGCACCACCCGCCGACGCACCACCCGCCGACGCACCACCCGCCAACGCGCTACTCATCGAAGAAGGCTTCGACATGGTCGAGCGGGCCGACGCCGGCCTCGCCGATGCGCGCCTCGCGGGCGAGCACCTGACCGTTGTGGCGGATCCCCACCGGCGCGTCGCTGGCCGGCAGACGCCGGCCCACAACGTGGTGAGCGATCTTTTGGCCGACGACCTCGACGGTGTCGGCGTCGTCCACCGCCACCAGCAGCGACACGAAGTCGTGTTCGAAAACCGCGCTCAGCGGCAGCAGAGCCATCGGGCCCCCTCGGAGTGCTCGTGGACGTACTCGTGGACGTACTCGTGGCAGTGCTCCCGCGCTCCGGGGGTCACCTGTGCCCAAGACGTCATCGCCGTGCCGCCCTGGCGCCGGTTGCGCCCGCCGCCGCGGCCTGCGCCCAGGCGTAGCCGGTGGCATCCTGTCCCTGCTCGGCCGGCGACAGCCCCATGTAGGCGAGCACGCCGCCGAGGTCGGGCGGGCTGATCTCGCCGGCGAGGAACCGGTCCACCAGCGACCGGTGCCCGGCGAACCGCTCCGGACGCCGCGCGAAGATCCACTTGCAGGGTTCCGAGCAGAACAGGTAGTCACGGCCCCCGTGGGTGTGGCGCAGCGGAGCGGCCGAGGCCAGCGCGCCGGCCTCCACGCCGGCGGCCCGCACGATCGGCAGCTGGCACAGATTGCACACCAACGGCAGCGTCTCCGGGAAGGTGGCCTCGACCTTCCCCGCGCGGATGTTGTCGCCGATGACATCCCAGTACTTGCCGAACGTGCGGTTCCAGCCCGGGTACTTCTCCTCCAGCCACACCCGCTCGTCCGCCGAGACGCCGGCGTCCGGGTTCCACCAGACCGTCGGCCGCCAGTTCCACACCCCGAGGTGAATCGCGTGGTGGTACCAGGTGAGTTCGTTGACGAACTCCTCCCAGTACCACGGATACTCCAGGCCAAAGTCCCGGAACTGGTCGGAGAACTGCTTGATCACCCACTCTTCGATGAATTCCTTGAACGACATCGTCCGATGCTCGAGCGGGGTGTAGTAGTCCATCGACAGGCCGGTCAGCAGCGCGAACACCCGCCATGACCGCCAGAACATGTGATCGATGAGGAACTGGCCCCAGTCCTTGTGGCCGCCCTCGGCAAGGATCTTGATGGTCGGCTCGCCCTGCTGGGCATGGCGGGCCTCGTCCGTCTGGATACTGGAGATCAGCGATCCGAACTCCAGGTCGCCCACCTTGATCGCGTCGGCCGCCATGCCGAGGAACTGCAGGTTCGTGAAACCGGTCTCAAGGGTGAAGGTGAGCTGCAGCGCGATCGACAGCGCGTCGTTGGCGACGAACATGTCGTCGAACAGCTGCCGGACCGCGAGCACGATCCAGTCGTTCGTGTGGAACGCCTTGAGCGCCCAGTCGGCCCGCGGCTCCTTCCCGATCAACCCATAGGGGAAGAACGCCTGGATCTGGCCGTGCCGGACCTCGTCGAGCGTGCCGAACGTCGCCGTATTGCGCCACGCCGCCGCCCGCCCGAACCGGCCCATCCGCGCCTCACCGATGGAGGCGAGGTACTCCGGCATCGTGATCGCGCCGTAGTGCGCCAGGATCACCGACTTCCATCCCGGGTCGAGCTTCTCGAACAGCGCCGAGCGGGCGATCGCGTTCTTGACCGAGTACGTCGTGGTGTCCTTCGTCACCTGGTTGTGCACGTACTCCCGATAAGTGATCTTGTATGGCTCGTCCCAGGCCAGCCACCCCTCGGCTGGGACCCGGCCCGTCCCCGACAGCTCCTCTGGGAAGACGTCCTGCTCGGACACATAGCCAAACGACCAGTTGGTGTCGCGGGCAAGGTCGTACCAGTCACTGCGGGCAAGCTTCGGCATGCTCGCCTCCTTGGTGTTCCCCCACGGACGCGAACCGAACCCGCCCGGTCCGGCGACGCTCCCGCGCCGCACGGCCCAACCCGGCATCGGCCGCTATCTCGACAATTTCAGTCGACAAGGAGAACTATGTGCGGGACGACCTTTGATGTCAAGGACTCCTAACGATCCGGTCCGGGCGGATCGGATTGCTAAGGTCCACTCGCGGGTTCCGACCTTCCCCGTTACGACCCTCGCGGCGGGTCGGCCGTCGCGAACCCGGGAAAGTCCCAACGGCAGGAGGCAGCGGTGCTGGCGATACACGCGGCGTTCGGACCGTGCGCGTGAGACCGCCCGGCACCCCCGAGGAACGCCACCCCGGACTCGACGCGAAGATCGTGGCCGCCCTCGACCGGATCGGCGAGGCCCTGCAGGTGCTCGCCCGCCGCCTGGCCGAGGCGCACGACCTGTCCCCCACCCAGCTTCGGGTCCTCGCCCGCATCTATGCGGGACCACCCCCGCCGGCCCGAACCAGCGCGCTGGCACGTGAACTCGACGTGGCCGACCCCACCGTCAGCGACGCCGTGGCGGCCCTGCGCCGCAAAGGGCTCGTAGGCCGCCAGCAGGACCCCGCCGACCGGCGTCACTACCGGCTACACCTCACCGCCGACGGCCAACGGACCGCGCACGCGGTCTCCCGGTGGACCGCCCCGGTCGAGGTAGCGACCTCCAGGATCCCCCGCCCGGACGGCGAGCACCTGCTCGCAACCCTCCTGGACCTGCTGGAATGCCTGCACGCCGAACATCTGATCAGCGTGACGCGCGCGTGCACCACCTGCCGGCACTTCGAACCCGCACCCCGCCACGCCCGACCCGCCCGCCACGCCCAACCCACTGTTCACCGCTGCGCGTTCTTCGACTACCGCCTCGGACCGTCCGACATCCGGGTCGACTGCCCGGAACACCTCACCCAGGAGGAGTTCGCCCGCCGCGGCGCCGCGGGCGGCCGGTAACACCGAACGGGGCCAACCGGGTCATGCACGTCAACGTCCACAGCGCCGCGGTCGGCCTGCCCGACGGCACGCCTGCGGGGTCCGTTGTCGACAGCTCACCGATCAGCTGCGCGAGGAGGGGGCCTGCGGGCCCATCATCACGAGACACTAGTCGGGGTAGGGCACCTCGGCGCGTGCCTTCTGGAGTGCGGCGGCCCACCAGGCAAGCTGGTTGAACAACGTCTTGGCGTAGCCGGGAGCGTCGGGATCAGCTGGCCGGCCAGCATCCCAGTTCACGAAGTAGTTCGGGAATGCCAGCCCGTCGCGAATGGTCACCGCGTGCAGCTCGGTGAGGACGTTCTCCAGGTGCAGGACCGCGTGCCGACCACCCGCCGCGCCGCCGTAGCTGACAAAAGCGACCGGCTTCGCGGTCCACTGGGTGAAGTGCCAGTCGATGGCAGCCTTCAGTGACGCCGGGTAACTATGGTTGTATTCGGGGGTTACTAGGACGAACGCGTCCGCGGCGTCGAGTCGCGCGGTCAGGGGTGCCATGCCCGCCGGGCGCGGGTATGAGTCTCCGGCGTACTTCGGCGACGCGGCGGGCAGGGATAGGGGGATCTCAAAGTCGGCGAGGTCGACGACCTCTACGTCGAAGCTCCCATGCGCGGAGGCCTGTTCGGCGACCCATGAGGCCACGACCGGTCCGAACCTCGCCTCGCGCACGCTGCCGACGACGATGACAAGTTTGCTGGTTTCGCTCATGCGTCACATGTTCGGTCGCGCCGGCAGCGGCAGCCAGACCGAGCGCAGGCTGGCCCTGATAGGGCCAGCCTCGGACGGCGTACCGAGGCCGTGCCGGTCTTACAGTGAAGAGCGTGAGTACGCCGCTGGGTGACTTCCTCCGCGCCAGGCGCGATGCCACCCGGCCCGAGACGCTCGGCCTGCCGGCAGGCCCCCGGCGCCGCGTCCCGGGGCTACGGCGGTCGGAGCTGGCTTCGCTGGCAGGAATCAGCGTTGAGTATCTCGTCCGGATCGAGCAGGGGAGCGACCGCAACCCATCGGCCTCCGTCGTCAACGCGCTCGCCGACGCGCTGCGCCTCGACGTCTCCGAGCGGGAGCACCTGCGCTACCTGGCCAAGATCGCTGCTGGCGTGTGTATCGGCCCGCTCACCCAACCTCGGCTGGAGGTCAGGCAGACAGTGCTCAAGCTGCTCGACCAGCTCGAGCCAGGGATCGCACTGGTCACCAACCGCCTGGGTGACATCCTCGCGTACACCAGTGGCTTCGACCTGGTCGCCCGACCGTCGGGGCTGCTCGATACCGACAGGCCCAACCTCACGCGCTTCGTCTTCACCGACAGGCGCGCCCGCGAGGTCTTCCCGGAATGGGATCAGATCGCCGACGAACGAGCCTTCGACCTGTGGCACGGCCCGTCGGCCGAGCGCTCGGCCCAATTCAGGGCGGAACTCGCTCCGGTCGCCGGCGACGACTTCACCCAGCGACTGAACCGGCACGCGCTACCACGGCGCGGTCCGCTGCGGTGGACACACCCCGTGGTTGGTGAACTGCGGCTTGACCGCGAGGTCCTGGAGCTCCCACCCGCCGATGCTCAGCAGCTGGTGGTATTCCTTCCCGCCGACGACACGACCGCCGACACGTTGAACCGGTTGCGCAGGAGGGGCGGTACCAGCCTGCGTGCCGTCAACTGAGCAAATATGGCGGCACGCCGCCACTCTTATCGAAGTCAAGCAGGTCCAGGTGTCCCCGTGGAGCAGTACCCGCGGGGGCTCGGTGTTCTCCGGCATCTGATCGCCGCGATCGACCGACCTGCCAGCATGATCGATCCTGGGCTCGCCCGCCACATCCGCGACGACTGTCCGATACGACACTGACGTAACGGTATGGTTGGTTTTCGTGGTACCGGAGCGCCAGGAAGGACCGAGGGACCCGATGGAACGTGCAGCGTGACGGCCCGGCAGCGAGGTCGGGCCGGGTACCGGGCTCGCCCGGGCAGGCCGTTATGGATGCCGCTGACCGCACTGACGATGGTGATGGCTGTTGTGCTGGGCGTGGCGGCCTGCTCGGATCAGCCCGAGCGTCCCCGCGCTCCGCGGCCGTCACCAACCACCACGCCCCCCTCCGCCGTGGAGCCGGCACCGTCCGGGCTGGGCTGGGTATCCGGCGCCAATGGAAACTTCCCGGCAGACGTGACCGCGTGGGCGGCGTGGACCCGCCGTCCCGTCGACCTCGCGATCGTTTTCACGGACCGCGCCAACTGGCCGAGCATCACCACGGCGTCCTGGCCGGTCGGGGCGTTCACCCGGGCAGCCTTTCCCGGGGAGCTGTCGGTGGCGCAACCGCTGTACCCGCAGAACGGCAATGAACAGGCGTGCGCTCGCGGTGAGTACGACGGCTACTGGGCCCAGTTCGGGCAGACTCTGTCGAAGTACGGCCGCGGCGACGCCTACGTGCGCCTCGGCTGGGAGTTCAACGGGGACTGGTTCTGGTGGCACGTCCGGGATCCGCAGGCGTGGAAAAGCTGCTTCCAACACGCCGCCACCGCGATCCGGTCGACCGCTCCGCACGTGAAGATCGACTGGAACATGACCGCGCACCGCGACAGCCTGCCCGGCAGCGGCGCGGACGTCTGGTCCGCCTACCCCGGCGACGCCTACGTCGACGTCGTCAGCATCGACTCCTACGACTCCTATCCGGCGTCCACGACGGAGCAGGTCTGGACCCGGCAATGCCAGCAGCGTTCCGGGCTGTGCACCGTCGCCGCCTTCGCCCGCGCCCACGGCAAGCGGTTCGCCGTCCCCGAATGGGGACTGGTGCGCTCGACCGGCGGTGGCGGCGACAACCCGTTCTACATCGAGAAGATGCACGAGTTCTTCGCGGCGAACGCCGGACTCCTCGCCTACGAGGCCTACTACAACAACGCGGAAGCTGACAACGTGCAATCCTCCCTGCACAACCCGAACCTGAGCCCGAACAGCTCCCGCCGCTATCTCGGCCTGTTCGGAAAGGACTGACGGCGGCGCCGGCGCGGACGTGGCCGTCGGCGACGTGTCCGCCTGCCAGCAAGCCGAGGGTGATCCCCGGGGGCTCTGTTGCGTTACGGGGAAGCTGGGCATGCCAGCGGGCCGGGGCGTCTGTCGGTCAGATAGCGGTAGCGAGTTCGGTGAACGCGGCGGCCAGCCTCAGCTGTGGGTTGCTGTCGATCCCGAGTTCGGAAGTGGCCGCGGCGGACGTTCTGGACTAAGGCGTGTCCGGCGCTGAGAGTTTGGACCGAGCGCAGCCATTTCAGCCCGCGCGGCGTCGTGCTTTGAGTCGGCCGTGGTCGGCTTCGATCCGGTTGTTCTCCCGGGCGGCGTCGACATGGCAGGCATCCCAGGCAGCAGCTCGTCGAGGAGCCTCGGGTAGACAGGTGCCTTATCGGTGGTGATCGCCACCGGCCGCCGACCATGCGTCAGCGCCCGAACGAACGAACCGTCAGGACCGCGACGGCGCCCGCCAACTGCTGGTCGACCACTACTTCACCGCCCCCAGCTGCCGGTTCCTGTTCGTGGACGACGTAGCTGAGGACAGCCTTGACCGGGGCATGCCGGGAAGGGCGGGAGCAGTCCTGACGTACGCGGGTCTTCGCGTCCGAGAGTCGTAGGCCCAACGCTACCGGCCACCGGACAGCCTGCTCACGTTCCTCGACAACCTCTGTCCTGTCTGGTGGCGGGCAGGTTCGTGGCCGGCCGAGGGCCGTGGAGCGGGACGGAGGTCTCGTAGTAGTCCGAGCATACGGCGGGTTCGCCGGCCGGTTCGTGACCTGGGCCGCCACCGTCATGAAGACCACCGTGGAGATCGTCCGGAAGAAGGAAGGACAGAAAGGCTTCCAGCCGCTTCCGAAGCGGTGGGTGGTGGAACCGCACCCTGGCCTGGATCGCCGGCCACCGCCGCCTCGCTCGGGACTACGAACGCGACCCGGCCAGCTCTGCCACCTTCGTCCACTGGGCCATGATCCGCACCATGGCCCGTCGTAAACATTCAGCTTCATTGTTGATGTTGCTGTGAGTGGTTGGCGCTCGTTCCGGGTCCGACTGTTGGCTGATGTGTGGCGCATCGGATCTGGTGCGTGTGGTGATGTGGTGGGGTGCCGCCGCCGGAGGAGATGTCGCGTGAGGAGCTGGTTGCTCTCGTGGTGGCGCGGGCGGGGCTGATCGAACAGCTGCGGGCCGGGATCGCCGAGCGGGAGGAGCGGCTGGCTGGGCAGGAACGTCGGGTCGAGGAGCTGGCGGCGGAGGTCGACCGGTTGAGGCGGGCGGGCTCGCGGAACTCGGGGAACCCGTCGTTGCCGCCGTCGTCGGACGGGGTGCTGCCGGGCCGGGTGGGGCCGAACCGGGCTGAGCGCCGTGCCGCCGGGGGCGGGAAGAAGAAACGTGGTAAGCAGCCGGGCAGGACGGGTGGACGCTGGCTTGGCGGGAGGACCCGGACCCCGGGTCGAGGCGCATTTTCCGGTCGGGGTGTGTGACTGCGGGGCGGCGCTGGCCGGGGCGAGGCCGGCGGGGGTCGCCCGTTCGCACCAGTCCCACGATCTCACCCCGGCCCGGGTCGACCGTGACCCAGCATGATCTCTACCGGGTCGTGTGCGGCTGCGGGCGCCGTCATGTGGCCGCCCGGCCCGGCGGGGTGACCGGGCTCGGCGTCGTAGCCCGCCGCCTCGACGATCTTGACCTGCTCCGCGAGGTCCTCGCCTACCTGGTGCTTCTCACGGAGCCGATCGACGGCCTGCCCGGCTGGTGGTGCCCCCACGGCCCAGCCGCACGAAGGCCGGCCCGCCCGGTGGGCATGGCAACCACGGGATCGCCCACGGCGTCACGGGCCCCGCCGCGCTTCTGGCCCTCGCCCTGCTCGACGGCGTCCGAGTCGACGGACAGGAACAGGCGCTCAGGACGATCTGCCAGTGGCTCGATACCTGGCGGCGGCCAGCCAGCGAAGGATCGTGGTGGCCGGAGTTCGTCACGCTCGACGACCTCGACCGCGGCGAGCCCCGCCAACGCGGCCCGCTGCGGCCGTCGTGGTGCTACGGCGCTCCGGGTATCGCCCGCACCCAACAGCTCGCCGCCCGCGCCCTCGGCGACACCACCCGCGAGCACCTCGCTGAAACGGCGTTCGCCGCCTGCATCCGCGACCCGGCCCAACTGGCCCGGCTCACTGAACCCGGCCTCTGCCACGGGACCGCCGGGCTACTCGCCACCGCACGCCGGATCGCGGCCGACGCGCGAACCCCTATCGCCCTCGCACCGCTGCTGCGTCTGCACCAGGACACCGCCGCTGCGGCGGACGCATCCCCTGGCTTCCTCGACGGGTCGGCCGGGGCCGAGCTCGCCGTGGCCGGGACCACGACGTCTTGGGACGCCTGCCTCCTGCTTTGCTGACCGGAAGGCCCGACATGCACGAGACCCCATGGAAACAGCTGAACATCCGCTACCCCGGCCCGCAGCCCCGCGGGCGGGAAGACCAAGCCATCGGTCACCTGGCGCGCATCCTGCCCCGCGCCGAGGCGGACGGGCTCATCACCTCCTGGTTCTTCATCCGCAAGGGCGCCTGGCGCATCCGCTACCTGACCGCGCAGGACACGGACGGCCAGTACGACACGACCACCGACCGCCCCCACGCGCTGCTCACCGATGGAGTCCGCTGGACCGCCGACATCTACGAGCCAGAGGTCCACGCCTTCGGCGGCCCCGCCAGCATGAACGCCGCCCACGAGCTGTTCCACCACGACAGCAACCACCTGCTGTCGTTCCTCGCCACCAACCCGACCGACCGGCGCGAACACTCCCTCGTGCTGTGCACGGCGCTCATGCGCACCGCAGGACTCGACTTCAACGAGCAAGGAGATGTCTGGGCACGGATCGCAGAGCAGCGCTCGGTCTTCGCCAACCCGCCGTCGGACCCGCAGGTCTGGGCCTCCTTCACAGGCGACGTCCACCGTCTCCTCGTCGGCGAAGCCCGCGCAGACCTCCTCGGCAGCTGGCTCGACGCGTTCGAGGACGCGGGCGGAACGCTCCGGAAGCTCCGCGAAGAGGGCCAGCTTACCCGTTGGATACGTGCCATCATCGCACTACACGTGATCTTCCACTGGAACCGGCTCGGCCTCCCCGCCCGCGCACAGGCCATCCTCGCGACTGCCGCCCGGCAAGCCGTCCTCGGTCCCGCCCATCACCTTGATCGGCTACGCCCTGACCATCCCCGGCTCCTACGCTCAGGGTCCGCCCTGTGACACCTTCTAGCGTCGCCGTGCGCGCCGCCGTAGGGAGACTTCGTCGATGGGTCCCGGCGTCAGACCTCGCCAGCCTGCGGGGGCCCGAGATGGCCGGTCACTTCCACCCAGTCGGGCTCACGGTCCGTGCCACGGGCCACGACGACCATCAACCGCCGCCCGACGGCAACCTGGAGCCGATCGAAGTCGCGGCTGGCGGCGCCACGCTGCCGGCGGTAGGCGCCCAGCTGCGCGGGTTCCAGCGGCCGGTCGAGGACGCCGAGGAAAAGGCGCAGGTTGGAAGGGCCGACCAGATCCGCGGTCACCCACTCCCCGCGCACGGTCCGGCCGAAGGCACCATGTTCCCGGCCCCGCGTCGGTGGCGGCGCGGTCGCGAACAGCCGATCCTCAAGCGCCGCCGCCCTCGCCATGGCCCGGTTCCGATCCGGCGGGATCTGCCCTGCCCGAGCCGGCCCGCTGGGCGCATCAGGACTCGGCGCGTACGAAGCCGCGCTGGCCGGGGGCCTGATATCGAACAGGTCGACATCGTCGGTGATGACTGCGTTACCGCCGTCCCGGACGAGCTGGTAGCCGTCGACGGCGGAGTCCGCGATGGACGGATCGAATCCGGCGCGGACCAGGTCAGTCCGCTGGCGACCAGCGCCTGTTCGCCGGCACGGTGCCTGGGCGAGGGCAGATTGTCGGCGTCATCGGCTTTCCCGCCGATGGCGGACAGCTTGACAACCTTCCGGACGCCGTAGGCACGGGCCGCCTGAATCATGGCCAGGTCATGCTCGGCGACCGAGCCGGTGGGGCTCGGAGCGGTCAGCAGGAAGACGCTGTCCACACCAGCGACCGCGCTGTGGAGCGAGTCAGCACGTTCGAAGTCGGCCTGCACGACATCGATCAGCGCGCCATCAGGAAGACGGAGACGGGCTGGTTCTCGCGTCATCGCCCGAATCCGGGCGCCCCGGCCGACTAGGAGGCGCAGCACCTCGCGACCGACGGTGCCGGTCGCACCAGTAATCAAGATCATGGGACCATCGTGGTGGCGACGGACCGCGGTTTCTAGGAAATTCCGGCACACCGGTACAGGAGTTGACCTACGAGAAGCCCCGTCCCCAACGACTACTGTGGTCACCGGCCTCACCCGGGCCGCCTACCACCCGAGCAAGGCCATCCCTCTGTGCATCCAGGTGCGGATCACCATCGGCTTCGTGCCGACGGTGCTCGGGATCGCCGCGGCCTGGGGGCCGGCAGCGACCTGGCCTGCCTGCCGGTCTTCGTGTTCTGCCTGCTCCTGCAGCGCCACATCGTCGGGGGCGTGGCGCGGCGAGGCTCACAGTCGGCTTGTCGACGTCCTGCTCGGCCATGCTCAGCGGGCGCGTCCGCAGCGGCACGATACGTCCCGCGCCCGAGTGGACCACTGCCCCTCGCGGTGCGGAGCTGCCCGCGATGATGAAATGACCGGCCGGCGAGCCGGCGTCGACCGTGTCTCTACTCTACCAATGACAGATACCCTGATCTCCCAATAGCAGCAGGCCGTCAGGTCTGCCAATCCGACCGCCAGCAGGGAGCACCGCACCACGCGGATCGCGATCGTGTTGGACGGCTTGCGCGTGGCGCGTGGCGCGTGGCCGAGGGCCATCTCATGGCCTGGGCGACGGTACTCGGATCGCCGCGGGTAGGCACCGGCCGCCCATGATCCTGTTTACCCGACGGCACGGCGGATGCCGCCGATGACAAGACGCAGGCCGAAGTCGAAGTGCTCCTTCTGGTGCGGAGCAGGGAGATGGTCGAGCGCAGCGAACAGCTGCGGGTGACGTCGTGGACCGACCGGGCCAATGAGCCGTGCGGCGCTCGCGGACGGATCGGGCAGAGCGGCGGCGAGTTGTTCCTCAGTTGTTCCTCAGTGCTGTGACTGACCACGTAGTAAGTGATCGTGTCCGTCGACCACGCGGCATCTCGGCTGGACAGTCCCCCCACGCGGAGAGCGGAGACCAATTGTTCGCCGTACGCCAGCGCGTCGGGCAGGGGAAAGAAGACGCCCGCGAACAGCCGAGCACCGTCGCGGCGAGACAGCCGTGCCTCGTGCAGACGATGAGCGAGTTGGGCGACCTGGTCGTGCCAGGGCTGGCGCTCGTCGAGGTCTGACGTCACTCCGGCCAGCAGCGCGTCGACCATCGCCTCCAGCAGCAATGGCACCGGCAGCGAACCACCGCCGGAACGGCACGACAACACAAACCCCGGATTCACATCAATCAATCACCAGCATTCGACCCGACCGCCAACCGCGACGATGGGCCGGTGAACTCATAGCTGACGCACAGGTGCCGTAAAGGCCAGGTTCAGCTATCCCCGCGATGCTTGCCGCCGTGCAGAATCAGTTGCCATCCGCGAACGGCGGCTCATGATCTCTCCAGTCCGGCTGATCGCGCGCCACCGGTGGGTGGTCGCCACGGTCACGGCAGTCGTCGTCGCCGCGGCGGTCACGACCTACGTGTTCACCCGCGGCGGTTCGTCCGGGCCGGCCGCCTCCTCGTCGCGGACCGTCGCCGCCAGCATCGGGACCATCAAACAGTCGATCACGACGACCGGAACGATCGAACCAGCCACCGAGGCAGCCCTGAACTTCACGGCGGCGGGGAAGGTCACCAGCGTCCTGGTGGGCGAGGGCGACCCGGTGAACGCCGGCCAGCCGCTGGCGACCATCGACTCGGCGTCGTTGACCGCGAGTCTCGTCCAAGCCAAGCTAACGCTGGCGAACAGCCAGGCCAAGCTAGCCTCCGACCAGGACTCCGGGGCGTCCAGCACACAGCTCGCCGTCGATCAGGCCTCGGTGACGACCGCGACCGACGGGGTGTCGACCGCGCAGGCCGCGCTGGACGGCGCGACTCTCACCGCACCGGTCAAGGGTGTCGTGGCGAGCCTGTCCCTGGTGGTCGGCCAGCAGGTGGCGGCATCCTCCGGCGGGAGCGGATCAGGCCAGTCCGGCGGATCCGCGAGCTCGGCAGGCGGGTCCGGATCGGGCGGCGCCGCCTCGTCCGGCCTGGGGTCGGCCGCCGGCTCGGGGTCGGGCTCGTCCGGCTCGTCGTCCGGCGCACAGATCCTGGTGATCAGCACCGACTCGTGGATCGTAAACGCCACCGTGGACTCCAGCGGGGTCGGTCTGATCGCGAAGGGCGACCAGGCGACGATCGTGCCGGGCACGGGTGGCACCGGAGGCGTGCCGATCGGCCGGCTCCCCGGTGGCGGCGGTGGCGGTGGCGGCGGTGGCGGTGGAACTGGCGGTAGCGGCGGGCCGGGAGCCGGTTCCGGTCCCGCGAGCCAGGGCGGTGCGGGCACCTCCGACGCCGGCAGGAACACGGTCTACGGGACGGTGTCGTCGGTCGGCCTCATCGCGTCGAGCTCCGGAGGGACGGCAGCCTTCCCGGTTATGATCAAGGTGACCGGCAGCCCCGGCGGGATGCACGCGGGTGACACCGCGACAGTCTCGTTGACCTACAAGCAGCTCGGCGACGTTCTGGTCGTACCGACAGCGGCGATCACTCAGGCCGACGGCAAGCCCACGGTCTACGTCCTGTCCAACGGCAGGAAGACCGCCACGACCGTGACGACCGGACCCACCGGAGGCGGCTTCACGCAGGTCGTCTCCGGGCTGTCGGAAGGCGACAAGGTCGTGGTCGACACCCCGCAGGTGGCCACCCGGAGCGGGTCCGGAACCGGCCCGGGCCGGGCCACGGGCCAGGGCGGTACGGGCAGGTTCGGGGGCGGTGCCGGGTTCGGCGGCGGAGGCGGTTTCCCCGGAGGCGGGGGTGGCGGCTCCGCTGGTCGGGGCGGCGGCTTCGGCGGGGGTGGCTGAGGTGGTCGGGACAACGGAAAACGAACTGGCCTGGACGCCGGAGGAACCGGCAGGACAAGAGCAGACAGGACAAGAGCAGGCAGGGCAAGAGCAGGCAGGGCAAGAGCAGGCAAGGTCGGGAGGGACGGCGGGTCCGGCGACGCCGCTCCCGCCGTATTCGGACAACGACACCCTCGTCGTCAACGCCCCTGTCATCGAGCTGGACCAGGTGACCAAGTCCTACCGGGCGGGATCGCTGGACGTCACGGCGCTGCGTGGTGTCTCGGCCCGGATCGGAACCGGCGAGTACGTCGCGATCGTCGGGCCGTCCGGGTCCGGGAAGTCGACGCTGATGCACATCATCGGCTGCCTCGACGTGCTCACCTCGGGCAGCTACCGGCTCTCTGGGGAGGACGTCGGCGGGATGAGCGAGGCCGACCTGGCCGAGATCCGCAACCGCCGGATCGGCTTCGTGTTCCAGCAGTTCAACCTGTTGCCGTCGCTGTCCGCGTGGCGCAACGTCGAGCTGCCCCTGACCTACCGGGGGATGCGCCGCGAGGTCCGCCGGGCGCGGGCCGTCGCGGCACTCGACCGGGTCGGCCTCGCCGACCGGGTTGAGCACCGGCCGGGCGAGCTGTCCGGCGGCCAGCAGCAACGCGTCGCGATGGCCCGGGCGCTGGTCGGCGACCCGTCGCTCATCCTGGCCGACGAGCCGACCGGAAACCTGGACTCCACCGCCACCGGTGACGTGCTGGACCTCCTCGACGAGCTGCACCAGCAGGGCCGGACGATCGTCCTGATCACTCATGAGCTGGACGTGGCGGCCCGGGCGCACCGGGTCGTGCGGATCCGGGACGGCCTGGTCGAGTCCGACACGGCGGCATCCTGATGGGCTGGCTGGAGACGCTGCGCACCGGGTGGGACGCGATCCGCACGCACCGGCTGCGCTCCGGGCTGACTGTGCTGGGCATCCTGATCGGGATCGCCGCGGTGGTGCTCACCGTGGGCCTCGGCGTCGGCACGCAGAACAAGGTCGGATCGCAGATCAGTGCCCTGGGCAGCAACCTGCTCATCGTCTCGCCAGGCAGCTCGACGAGCCCCACCACCGGCCTGCGCGGCGGGTTCGGCTCCGCCTCGACGCTGACCATGACGGACGCGGCCGCATTGTCGTCACCGGTCTCCACACCGGACATCGTCGGGGTCGCCCCGGTCAAGCAGGGCCAACTGACGCTGGTGAACGGGGCCACGAACTGGACGACGACGGTGGTCGGCACGACTGCGGCCTGGCGCCCGGTGCGCAACCGCACCCTCGCCGAGGGCCGTTTCCTCACCACCACGGACGACGCCCAGTCGGCGGCGGTGACCGTCCTCGCCTCGGACACCGCCGAGCAGTTGTTCGGCCGACGCGACCCGGTCGACCAGAGCGTGACGATCAACAACATTCCGTTCACGGTGGTCGGGGTGCTCGATCCGGCCGGTTCGAACACCACGAGCAACCTCGACGACCAGGCGGTCGTGCCGCTGTCCACCGCGGCGAGCCGACTGTTCGGCGGGACGACCCGCACCTCGGTCTCCTCGATCTACATCGAGGCACGTTCGTCGTCCACGCTCTCAGCGGCCTATCAGGAGGCGACCGACCTGCTGCTGAACCAGCACGGCATCGCCAACCCGGCCAGCGCCGACTTCACGATCACCAGCCAGCAGTCGCTGCTGGACACCGCGACCTCGGTGAGCAAGACCCTCACCGTGCTGCTGGCCGGCATCGCGGCACTGTCCCTGCTGGTCGGCGGGATCGGCGTGATGAACATCATGCTGGTCTCGGTGACCGAGCGCACCCGCGAGATCGGGCTGCGCAAGGCGTTGGGCGCACCACCGGCGGCGATCCGACGCCAGTTCCTGGCCGAGGCGTCCGTGCTCAGCTTCGCCGGCGGGGTGGTCGGCGCGCTGTTGGGCATCACCGGCGCCCTGGTGCTGCCGCACTTCATCGACAACCCGGTGGCGATCGTGTGGTGGGCGGTGCTCGGCGCGATCGCCGTGGCCGTCGCCATCGGTATCGCCTTCGGCGTCTACCCCGCTAGCCGGGCCGCCCGGCTGGCTCCCATCGACGCACTCCGCAGCGAGTAGCCATCCCAGGACGAGGATCGAGATCTTGACTGGTCAAGCACCGCTCACCAGGTCCCTGACCGGCGGCCGCCCGACGCGGCTCGCCCTCGCCGCCGCCACGACCATGCTGGTCGCGGCGCTCGCCGGCTGCGGTGGCTCTTCGACCGCGGCGTCGGCACAGGGCAGTCCGAGCACCGGCCAGCCGGGCGGCCCGCCCAGTCAGGGGGGCCGTGGATCCGGCGCCGGCGGCCCGGCCGCGTTCGGCACCATCGCCGAGGTCGACGCCGCCAGCGCCAGCTCCGGCAGCATCGAGGTCCAGAGCCAGCCGTCGGGGCAGGTGACGGTGAAGTTCACCGGGACGACCACGTTCACCCAGATCATCGCCGCGACCCTCGCCGACGTCAGGCCAGGGGTGTGCGTCTTCGCCGCCGACGTGCCGACCGGGAACGGGGCATCCGGTTCGCCGGCCGGCGGCGCGGGCGGCACCGGTGGCACGCCGGACTCGGCGGCGCCCAGCCCCAGGCCGAGGCCCACCTCGTTCACCGCCACGACGGTGCTGATCAGCCAGCCGGTCGGGGACGCCTGCACACAGCCGACCGCCGGGCGACGGCCGACCGGCCAGCCCCGGCCGAGCGGCAGCCCGCGTCCGCGCTCGCTGGGCACCCGAGGGCCGGGAGGCTTCCGAGACGAATTCGGCGCGCGCGCGGAGGGCAAGGTGGCCTCGGTGTCCGGCTCGACCGTCACCGTCACCGGCAGCGGCACCGGCAGCGGCAGCGGCAGCGGGGCAGCCATCACCTACACTGCGCAGGTCAACGGGGACACCAGGTACACCCAGTCGGTCACCGCGACGGCCAAGGCACTGGCCGTCGGGCAGTGCGCGACCGCGAACGGCCAGACCGACGACACTGGCGCCGTCACGGCGACCCACATCACGCTGAGCCCGAAGACGAACGGCCGCTGCACCGCCGGCTTCGGCGGCGGCGGCTTCGGCGGCCAGGGGGGCGGCAGTGCGGGCTCCGGCGCCACCGGCTTCGGTCGCACCGGGTCCACAAATGCCTGAAGGGGCAGTGTCCGAGAAGGCAGCGCCTGAGGAGAAGCCGCGGCCGTCGCGCCGCCGGTTGGGTCGGCCCCGCAAGGTCGTGGTGGGCGGCACGGCAGCGGTGCTGTTGGCTGGTACCGGCGTCGGAACGGGGCTCGCGGTCACGGCGGGCCCGGGGCCCTCCTACCGGCTGGCCACCGCCAGCATGGCGTCGGTGACCCAGGCCCTCACCTCGGTCGGAACGGTGGCCACAGTCAACAAGGCGACACTGGCGTTTCCGGTCGCCGGAACGGTGACCGCCGTGCCGGTGGCGATCGGTGACCAGGTCACGGCCGGGCAGACGCTGGCCGGCCTGGACCCGGGGCCGCTGCGGCGAGCCCTGGACGCGGCGAACGCGACGCTGGCGAACGCGCGGCTGGCACTGACCGCGGACGAGTCGGGCCAGACCTCGTCGGCGACCGCTTCGGGGACGGGCCCGGGCACGTTCACAGCGGCGGGGGCCGTGGCCACCTCCCTGGCAGACGTGACGGGCAGCTCGTTCCGGGGCGGCTCGTCGTCCGCCGGCATCGAACTGATCAGTTCCTCGACCGGACGCTCCCCGGCGCCGACCCCGGCGGCGGCTCCAGCCGGGACGACGGACAACGGGACGACGGAGCCGGGCACCCTCCTGACGGCGGTCACCACAGCGCAGCAGGACGTCGAGAATGCCCAGTCGTCCCTCGACAGCGTGCTGGCCGGCCTCGGCGCCGATCTCGGGAAGCTGACGTCCCCCGGCGGAGGCTGCGTGGTGGTCGCCGGGCCGCCCCGCGCGCCGATCACGTACACGACGACGCCGGTCCTCGCCGCCCCGTCGGACGCCACCGGGAAGATCAGCGGGACCGCCGGCGCCGACGACGCGATCACTCTGCTCCGGGACGGCGCCGTGGTCGCCTCCGTGACCGGTTCCTATGCCTTCACCGGTCTAGACGCGGGCACGCCGTACACGGTGAAGATCGAGGATCCCGACCCGACCGGTTCCGTTGACGCCCTCCAGTGCCAGCACGCGATCGGTGCCCTCGTCGCCAGGTACAGCACATCGCCAGGGCCGTCACAGCCGTCGGACCTGGCCACGCTGGTGTCCCAACTCGCCGCCGCCAAACTGAACCTGGACGCTGCGGTCCGCGACCTCGGCACGGCCGGCGTTCCGACAGCCGGCGTTCCGACAGCCGGCGTTCCGACAGCTCCGGCCGCCTCGGCCATCCCGACCGAACCAGCCCAACCAACCCAACCAACCCAACCAGCCACTTCGAGCGCCCGTCCGCTGAGCGCGCCGGCCCCGTGGGTGCCAGGTGCGACGGGTGGGCCGGCTCCCGCCCCCAGCCACGGTCCCGCCCCCAGCTCCTCCGGTGGAGGATCGACCGTCCGCTCCGGAAGCTCGGCGGGATCGTCCCGCAGCGTGGGCGGCGGTACGTCCAGCGGCGGTACGTCCAGCGGCGGTACGTCCAGCCGGGCGGCCAGGGTCGTCACCGCCGAGCAGCTCGCGGCCGACCAGGCCGCCATCGACGCGGCTGTCGCGCAGGTGGCGCTGGCCCAGCAGAACCTGGCGGAGACGACCCTGACCAGCCCCGTCACCGGGACGGTGGCCGCCGTCTCGATCTCACCCGGGATGACCGTCGGCGCGTTCTCCAGCACCAACGCCATCACCGTGCTCGGCGCCGGTGGCAAGCAGGTCGTCACCACGGTCCCGCTGTCCGCCGTGGACCTGGTGCGGCCCGGCGACCGGGCCGACGTCACCGTCGACGGCGTGTCGACGCCGCTGACCGGCACCGTCTCCTCGATCGGCGTCCTGAACAGCACAACCGGGTCGACCACGACCTACCCCGTCAAGATCGCACTGGCGGCGACGCGGACGAAGCTCTTCGACGGCACCGGCGCGACCGTGTCGATCGTGGTACGGGAGGTCCGGAACATGCTGACCGTGCCGACCTCGGCGGTGCACCGGGTCGGCGGGCTGAGCACGGTCTCGGTCCTGCGGAAGGGCAAGGCGGTGACCGTCCGGGTGACCACCGGGGCGGTGGGGGCCGACCGGACCGAGGTGACGTCCGGCCTCACCGCCGGTAACCAGGTCATCCTCGCCGACCTGCACGCGGCGCTGCCGTCGGCACGCACGAACTCATCGTCCACCAGAGGCGGAGCTCTGAGCGGCGGGGGCGGGCTGTTCGGCGCGGGTGGGGGCGGTGGCGGTGCCGGGGGCCGGGGCGTCCAGCGCGCCCGGGGTGGCTGAGCCAGATCCAGATCCAGTTTTCGGAAACCGTTGACAAGACTCGTGCGTCGGAGCCGACCGCGCGACCGCAGGCATAGTCAGATATCAGGACTTCTCGGCTTGTTGATCTCCGACATAGCAGCACTGGCCCGCCATAGCGATCAAAATCATCTGGTACATCGCCGCGAGCCCGCCTCTCCCGGCGGCCGGGTTCGCCCGCGACGCAGCGCGACAAACGGAGATCGTTTAGCGGGTGACGACACAATGAGCACACATCGAGCACACGCGCGGCCCGACGGACCCGCGCCGGAGGGTCAATTTTTCGAACGATGCAGGCCAAACCAATATCGTTCAAGGTTCGCGGCAGCTGCAGGGCGGGAAACCCGCCGGTTAAAAGCCCGTAGGACAGCCTGCCGTCTAGTATCGCATAGTGCCGTCATGTGTGTGTTCGTGCAGGTCACGGGCACTCTGTGTGTCCCGGGGTGCCGGCGGCTGCCGGGTGCTGGTTCGTCGTCCGGGTTCACGAGGTGCACACCCGAGCGCCTGCGCCGCGTGACCGTGGATCTTGAGTAGCCATCACGCTGGCATGAGTCTCCTACCCACCCTGAGATGGTCCAAGCCAGCGCCCTGCCCCGTCACGGACCAACCACTCTCGGCCGGGCAAGGCGAGCTCGGCCTCGGGCTGAACATGACCGGTTCCGGTGGCGCCCCGCCGAGTACGCCCTTGCTCAGGCACGCATGATCGACGCAGCGCGCCCAGGGCTCGGTGGCCGGTCACGACGGGTGCTGGCGGATCCGGCGCGAGACCCGCGCCTATGGGCTCTGGAGCGCCGCTATACTGGCGCGGTGAGGGACCGGTTTCGGTAGGTCACGGTCTTCGGAGGCAGAGGGCCAGGATCCGGTGATCGGGTTTCTGTAGGCGGCGTTCGGTCATCTCGCGACGGCCATGCCGACGCTTTGGACGCCGTGACCCGACTGATGCCGGTGGCTCGGAGCAGGCCGATTTCCCGAGGGACGAAAGCGCCCCTGACCGGACATTCTGTCAGTCGGTCTCCTGTGACGTGGCGACCTCGTAGAAGGCGTCCGCGAGGGCAAGGATGACGCTGTTGATCCCAGGGCCGTCGCTGAAGAAGTAGTCGGCCATGGTGTTGTGGGCTTCCTGGTTGTCGAGGACGGCCTCGGTGACGACGGCCTTGAAGTCGTCGGAGTCCATGAACTGCTTCTTCGAGTTGACCTGGGTCTGCCTGACGAGGTCGGGGTAGGCGAGGAGTCGCTGGACCAGGCCGTCGACGAACTCGCGGATCTGCGACTCGGTGAAGGACTCGGCGCCGAAGAGGTCGTTCATCTTGTCGATCACGACCTGGAGCGCGACGTACCTGGGCTCCTTGCGGGCGCCGGTTCCGGCGGCGCTGATTCCCTTGAGCTCGCCGTCGCCGGTCAGCGAGATGTCGACGGCGATCCGCTTCTCGTGTCTGACCCCGACCAGGACGACGTCGGAGAGGTCGACCTCGGCGGCCCAGGAGGAGTCGGCGATGACCTTCTCCAGGAGGCGTAGGAAGATGGAGAGCATCTCCAGGTGCGGGTCGCCGTAGTCGACGATCTGGCTCATGAAGTCGTAGAGCCGGACGTAGGTGGAGACGTCCTGACGGAACAGGTCGAGGGTGCTGAGCGTGACCTTGTCGTCGGCCTCGATCGCGGCGGCGTAGCGGCTCGCGAACTCGTGCTTCGCCGGAGCGATCGCGGCCGAGAGCGCGTTGTTACCCTTCCGCTTCACCCACAACTCGGCGACGTTCCGTACCTGGTCGGCGGTGTAGATCCCCGTCTGGGCGAGCTTGGCGGCGAGGTGGGCGACGACGTACGGGTCGGTCTCGGTCTCCAGGGTCGCACCGGTGAAGTACGGCTCGAACGCGGCCCGGATGTCGTCGGGCGTGTTCACGAAGTCGAGGACGAACGTCGTGCGCTTGATCTCCCCGCCCGCGGTGCGGTGGGTGCGGTTGAGCCGGGAGAGCGTCTGCACGGCGGTGACCCCGGAGAGCTTCTTGTCGACGTACATCGCCGAGAGCAGCGGCTGGTCGAAGCCGGTCTGGAACTTGTTGGCCACCAGCATGATCGTGTAGGTCCCGCCCTTGAACGCCGCGGCCAGGTCCGCGCCGGCGCCGGGGTTGAGGTTGGTCTCGGTGAACTCGACGTCCTCCGCCGGCACCGGCCCCCACTCCGAGGTCCACACCTCGTTCTCGTCCATCGTCACCGACCCGGAGAAGGCGACCAGCGTGCGGTAGGTGTACGACGGATCCTCCGCGACCCGGCGAGCGATGTAGGCGTCGATCGCCTTCTTGTACTTCACCGCGGCCTTGCGCGAGTCGGTGACGACCATCGCCTTCGCCCTGCCCTCCAGCAGGTGGGCGACGTTGGCGTGGAAGTGCTCGACGATGATCTGGACTTTCTGGCTGATGTTGGTCGGGTGCAGCTTCACCCACCGCATCAGCCCCTTACGCGCGGCGCTTTCCTCGACTTCGCTGTCGGCGGTGGCCTTACCGGCGATCTTCAGCGCGGTGTCGTACGACTGATAGCCACGCAGAACGTCGAGGATGTACCCCTCCTCGATCGCCTGCCGCATCGAGTACAGGTGGAACTCGACCGGCTTCCCGTCCGGCCCCTTCCGCCCGAACATCTCCAGCGTCTTGGCCTTCGGGGTCGCGGTGAACGCGAAGTAGGAGATGTTCGGCGAGTCGGCCCGCTCGCTCATCCGCGCCGCCAGAAGCGATTCCAGGGCGACCTCGCCGCCGTCGGCGAGGTCCTTGATCTCCTCGGCGGTGAGCACGGCTTTCAGCTGGGAGGAGATCCTGCCGGACTGCGACGAGTGCGCCTCGTCGGCGATCACGGCGAACTTCCTGCCCGTCAGCCCCTTGTCCGCCTGGATCTCGTCCATCGCGAACGGGAACGTCTGCACCGTCACCGCGATGATCAGCTCGCCGTTCCGCAGCGCGGCGGCCAGCAGCCCGGACTTCGACGTCGCGCCGGCCTTGCGGACGTCCTCCGGGCTGATCGTGGCCACGATCCTGCCGGACCCGTCGATCTGCCGGATCGCCTCCTGAAGCTGCCCGTCAAGCACCGTCCGGTCCACGACCACGAGGACCGTGTCGAAGACCTTCTCGTCGTCCACGTGCAGCCGCGCCAGCCGGTGTGCGGTCCAGGCGATCGTGTTCGTCTTCCCCGACCCGGCCGAGTGCTCGATCAGGTACCGGTGGCCGACGCCCTCCTCGCGTACGGCGTCGACGATGGTCGTCACGGCCTCCCACTGGTGGAACCGCGGGAAGAGCACGCTGGTACGTCGCACCGACGTCCCCGTCGCGACGTCCCACTCCTCCCGGGTCTCCACGATCATCAGCCGCCCGACGATGGTGAGCCAGGCGTCCTTCTCCCAGACCCGCTCCCACAGGTACGCCGTCGCCGACCGCCCCTCGGCACCTGGCGGGTTCCCCGCCCCGCCGTCGTGGCCGATGTTGAACGGCAAAAAGTGCGTCTTCTCCCCCTCCAACCTGGTGGTCATCGCCGCCAGGTCGTTGGAGACCGCGAAGTGCACCAGCGCCCGATGCCCGAACGACAGCAACGGCTCCGCCCGGCCGTTGGTGACCGGGCGCCGGTCCTTGCGGTACTGGCTGATCGCCTCGTCCAGCGACTGCGTGAAGTCCGTCTTCAGCTCCACCGTCGCCACCGGCAGCCCGTTGACGAAGAACACCAGGTCGATGCTGCGCTGATCGGCGGTGGAGAAGCGCACCTGCCGCATCACCCGCACCCGCATCGCCGCATACTGCGCCACCGTCGTCGCGTTCAGGCTGGTCTCCGGCCGGAACTGCGCCAGCTTCAACCGGCCACCACCGATGTAGACGACCCCGTTGCGCAGGATGTTCAACGTCCCGCCGCCGTGCTCCAGCGGCCTGTCGAGCGCCGTGGCCAGCACATCGAGGAACTTCGCCGCCGACCCGGCCGCCTTCAGCGCCTTCCCGTACGCCGCCGGCTGAGTCTCCTCCAACCAGCCGAACACATCCGCGGGGAAGAGCGCCCGCTCACGGTCATACCCGGAGTCGCCCGCCGAGTACAGCCACCCATGAGCCTCCAGGTACGCGCAGATCTCGGACTCGAAGACGACCTCGTGGTAGTCGGCCATCAGACCATCCCCCGCACATCGACCTGCCCCGTCACCGCCGCCGTGATCAGCGCCGCGCGCCGCTCCTTCGAGAGTTCGATGAACCGCTCGGTCTCCGCAATGAGAATGTCGACCTTCGCCGCTTGATCGTCAAGATACGCTGCGACGCGATGCTGCTCGTCGAGTTCGGGCAGCCAGATCGGCGTTGTGCGCAGAACCGGAAGCCTGACGTTTGCGACCGTCGATCCGTTCGCCGAGAGTCGGAAGTGGTCTTGCACGCGGTCCGAGTAGATCTGCCAAAGCAGAAACCTGCCGACACATTCCGCGCGATCAATCCGCAACAGCACCATGCGCTGACCGAGACAGATCTGATCATGAGGGACCATACATGCCTCACCAGCAGGGGCTTCGCGCGTGAACAGAACGTCGCCAACGGCTGGCGCTCCTCCAGCGTTCCGGTCCTTCCAGGTCTCCCTACTGATGGGCAGCCCGTTCCCAGGGCGGAACTTTCCGTTCCTGACCGAGGCGGTTCGGACGGCTTCGTACTCGCCGTCGTCCAGTACCTCAGGAGTCGTGTGCGGACAGTCGACGACGTCGATACAGGCATTCTGAAGTCGCGAATTAGGCACCTGCATGTCGAAGACGCCGTCGATAAGCGAGTGGCGCCGCTCACGGAGCATTTCGATCAGACGCTGCTGTTCCTCGATAAGCGTGTCGATGCGGGCGGTCTCGCGGTCGAGGTAGTCGGCGATGGCGCGCTGCTCGTTCAGTGGCGGCACAGGGACGGCCATGCTCAGGAACACGTCCGGGTAGAGGCGCAGTCGCGAGGACCAAATGCCCCGTGAGAGACGAGTCATCTCCATCACGTACGGCTCCGACCGGTAGACGTAGTCGTAGAAGCGGGGCTCACACGGCGCGGCTGGACGTGGGCTATACACGCCGTATGCAGGGCTCACAATCCCGGCCTGCTTGGCAATGCCGAGCGCACCCATCCACGCCCACATCGTGTTGATGACGAGGTCCCCAGGCTCCACGATTCGGTAACCCTCAAGGTTCTCTGCAGCCGTCATCGTCACGGTCTTCTCCGACCTCGGAGTGATGCCCGTCAGATGCGATACGCTGAGAAGTTCCTCGTCACCATCGACCGATAGGGCCAGCGACTCGGTCAGAAGCTCCTTGTTCCTGCTCCAGCGCCAGCGAGGTGGGATCCTGCCAGCCCAAGACTGGTCGAAGGTCAACTGCGTCAGTGTCATCCCTCGACCTCTCGCAGCAGGTCGAGGATCTTGGCGACCTGCTTCTCCAGGTCGGCGTCGATCTCGGCGAGGGGGCGGGGTGGGACGTACTTGTAGAAGTGGCGGGTGAAGGGGATCTCGTAGCCGGTCTTGACCTTGGCCCAGTCGATCCAGGCGTCGGGGACGTGCGGCTTCACCTCGGCGTCGAAGTAGGCGTTGATGACGTCGAGCTTGCCGGCCCGGCCGGCGGTCGAGCCACCGTAGGTGAAGGGGACGTTCTCGGTGTCGCGCTTCTTCGGGTCGGGCTTGCGCTGACCCTTGCGGTCGACGACCGGCTTGCCGTCCTCGCCAAGCAGGGGTCGCTCGACGGTGATGGTCCAGTAGCCGAACTCGTCGTTGCTCAGCACCTTGGAGTAGTCGGGGTCGGCGTCGAGGAAGTCGACGTACAGGCTGACGACCTTCTCGCGGTCGGTGTCGGAGATCTCACGGCCCTTGGAACCGAGGTTCTTGCGCATCTTGGTCCAGAACGAGGTGCCGTCGATGATCTGGACCAGGCCCCTGGCGTCGGGGTGCTTGGTGTTGTCGAGGATCCAGATGTACGTGGCGATGCCGGTGTTGAAGAACATGTTGGTCGGCAGCGCGACGATCGCCTCGACCAGGTCGTTCTCCAGCAGCCACCGGCGGATCTCGGAGGGGCCGGACCCGGCGGCGCCGTTGAAGAGCGGCGAGCCGTTCATGATGATCCCGACCCGGCCGCCGCCGTCCTTGGGCGCCCGCATCTTGTGGGCCAGGTGGAGCAGGAAGAGCATCTGCCCGTCCGAGGTCGCCGGCAGGCCGGGGGCGAACCGGCCGTACGGGCCCGCCTCGTCGCGCTCCTCGGTGACCTTCTTGGCGTACTGCTTCCAGTCGACGCCGTAGGGCGGGTTGGACATGCAGAAGTCGAACTTCCTGCCCTTGAAGGCGTCGTCGGTGAGCGTGTTACCGAAGGCGATGTTGGTCGCGTCGTGGCCCTTGGCGAGCAGGTCGGACTTGCAGATCGCGTACGACTGCGGGTTGTACTCCTGGCCATACAGGCTCAGGTTCGCGTCCGGGTTCTGCGCGAGCAGGTGCTCCTCGGCCAGGGCGAGCATGCCGCCGGTGCCCGCGGTCGGGTCGTAGAGGGTACGCACGATGCCGGCCTCGGACAGGTCGGCCTCCTTCTCGGCGAAGAGCAGGTCGACCAGCAGCCGGATCGCGTCGCGTGGGGTGTAGTGGTCGCCGGAGGTCTCGTTCGCGGCCTCGTTGAACTTGCGGATGATGTACTCGAACGCATCGCCCATGTCGGCGTTCGACACCACATCGGGGTGCAGGTCGATCGCCTTGAACGAGGTGATGATCTCGCGCAGGAGCCCCGCCTTCTCCAGCGCGAGGATCTCCTTCTTGAAGTCGAAGTACTCGAACACGTCCACGTCCGTCGAGAACCGGTCGACGTAGTCGGCCAGGTTGTCCGCCAGCCCGTCGGCGTCGGCCAGGAGGTTGCTGAATCCGTAGTTGGAAGTGTTGTAGAACGGCCTGCCGGTCGCCTTCTTCACCTCGATCTTCAGCCGGTTCGGGTTGTCGAACGTCCGCGCGAGCTCGCGGACCGTGTCCCGGTCGGGCTCGAGGATGCAGTCGAGCCGGCGCAGGATCGTGAGCGGGAGGATCACGTTGCCGTACTGGTTGGGGCGGTAGGGACCCCGAAGCTGGTCGGCGATCGACCAGATGAAACTACCGAGGGTGCTCACAGGGCTCCTTGAGGGGATCTCACGCGAAGACGGGATGCCGGACGCCCGCGTCCGGGCCATGGGCTACCGACGCCGCCGTGCTCGGGGCCGAAGTTCCTGGCCAGCCCGTACCAGCAGCCGAGCGGTCTGGCGGAATCGTCGACTCTGATCTCAGCCGATCCCGATGTCACTCACCCCGCCACGGCCAGGCCAGGCTGTCCACTGCCAGACCTCGGAGAACCTCTCGGTCCACCCCGGGTCGGCCTCCAGGTACGCCTTGATCAGCGGCTCGCACGTGTCGCCCTCGTCCCGCTCCTCCGGCAACGCGGCACGAAGGTCGCCCGGCAACTCGCGAATCTGATCCCCACGGACGATAGTCTGCCGCACAGTTCTGACGATCATGCCAAGACCCTCGTGACACGGTCCGCACCCGGCTACAGACCGCCCTACACTGCGGCGGCCAGGTCCGGAGCAAGGCCCCAGCGAATGGCCGGTTTCCAGCCGGGCCAGAGGCCGGCCAGCAACGCCTTGTCCTTCTCCACCTGGTGGCGGCGGGTTCCCAGCCACGTGGTGAGGCCTGCCGGCTGGTGATCGACCATGACGCCAACGCCGCGTTCGACCTGGGCGGTTCGTCCACCGCGAGTACGCCAGCGACGTCAATCCCGCCCGTGGGAGAGCGTCCGGCGCCGAGGCACAGCGAACATGACCCGACTGACAGTGTGGAGCGGTGCGTGAGGTTATGCCCCGTTGATCCGGTCAGCCCCCGCTGCAGGGCGCGGTCTGTGCGACAGCGATGAGCAGCAGGTGCTGGGCCGCAGCCCCGGTCCGCGTGTTGGCGGCTGCCGTCAGCTTGAGGCGGTCCAGGCGGGCTACTGAGTTTTAATCCGCGAAGTTGTGTGGAAGCACGATTATCCTTCACCTTATTGTGATCTCTGGGTGAGTGGTGCGCGTTCTGTTCGGGTAGCCGGCTGGTACGAGGTACGCGACGGGTGGCGGGCTGACCGCCACGGAACGGGATCGCCGGGAACCGGTCCGGAGGGACGCGGCCGAACGGTTCGCCCGGGACGAGCCGGTCGCACAGGTTGAAGCGGACCGGTGAAACACCGGGGCCGCCGCGACGAGCCGAAGTCGTTCTCCTGGCGGGACTATCCGGGATCTGGTCGTGGCCGTGCACAAGCGGCTGGGCCGGCCGGTCGTGCTGGTCTGGGACAACCTCAACCGGCACCTGTGCGCGGAGATGGCCGCTTTCATCGCTGCGAACACACTGTGGCTGACTGTGGTGGCGCTGCCCTCGTACGCGCCCGAACTGAACCCGGTGGAAGGGCTGTGGTCGGTACTCAAAGGCGGGCAGATCGCCAACCGGGCCTTCGACGACGTCGATCTGACCTTGAAACCATCATGATCCACGAAGTCATGATCCGACGACATCACGCATTAAAAATCAGTATTCCCGTCCACGCGGCCAGCGACCGACCACGCACTGCCGAAACCACACCGCCCGACTCTCAGCCCCGCGAGGGAGCTACCAGAGCCGCCACGCTTCGTAGTCGATCAATGATGATTTGCTACCTCGCCGCAGCCCTGGGCCCCGGCCCACCCGCGCCAGGGGTCGGCGCGGGGCCCGTCCGGACCGGCGCTACCCGCCGAATGCGGCGAGCGCCTCGTCGATAACCGCATGACGATGGTGCAGCCCCGGCTCGTTGCGTCCGAAGACAAGCTCGGGCCGCACCCCCGACGCCATGTTCTTCTGGATGTCGATCGCCATGCGGTAGTCCTCGTCGCGCACCGTGGCGTGCGCGTACTCGAAGATCTCGTCCGCGGCGGTTCGCGTCGCCTCGTCCGTGAGATCCATCGGCGACGCGTTCTGGTGATAGGTGATCGAATGACCCGGTCCGCTCCCGGGATAGACCCGGAACACCTCGCCGTTGGCGACAGTGACCGACAGGACGATGTTGGGGAACAGTGCGTAGATCACCACGAGGTTGTGCAGTGGTTCCCATTCTTCCTCGGGCTTGTCCGCGAGGTCCGTGATGTGCCGCATCGGGAAGACCAGCCGATGGTGCGGGCCGAAGGAGTCGAACAGCGCGCAGTTGCTCTTGGTGATCAGCGCGAACGTGTCCCGGTGCACCGTGGCAAAATGATAGTTCTCGGCGAACGTGTCGAGCGCGAACTTCCAGTTGATCGGGAAGTCGAGCACCTTCTCGCCCACCGAGGCCCAGCTACCGATGTCCCAGGACGCGAGTTCCGGACCGAGCTCTCCCAGGTGGGCATCGATGTCCAGGGGACCGCTGTCCGGCTGGAGACCGACCCACAGGAATCCGGAATGCTCCGCGGCGGGCAGTTGCGTGAGACGGGGCTTCCCGGCCATCGTCGAGGGGAAACCTTCACGGCCGGGTCCGCCGACGAAGTCACCCTGGGCGTCATACACCCAGGCGTGATACGGGCAGACGAACCGCTCTGCCGCGCCACAGCCCTCCGCGACTGGCGCCTGGCGATGGGCGCAGACGTTCTGGAAAGCCCTGACCGTGCCGTCCTCGCCCCGGGTCAGAAGCACGGGAACGCCCATGACGGTCTTCGTGCAGTAGCTTCCGGGGGCCGGCAACTCAGAGCGGTAGCCGACAAGCTGCGGAGAGCGCAGGACAAGCTCGCGCTCGCGCTCGAAGCGTCCCTGGCCCGTGTACGCCAAGGCCGGCTGGCGGCGCTCCGCGGGCACCATGTCGGTCGTCTTGTCCATCGCGATTTTGAGCGCCCGTCGAGTGAGATCGATGAGCTCGTGGCGGTCGATCTGAGGCCTCCTTGATACGGCAGTCCTGATGCGGCGGTTACGTCATGCCGAGAGCACCGAAGTATCGGCACAAGATCGCATATGACGTGATAGCGGAATCGTATGTGCCTTCGGCCAAACGCCGTTGAGCCGGCATCGTCGAATTTCCAAAAGGAGCGACGGCGTCACTCTATGTGCAATATCTACAGTCATCCCGGAATGAATAGGCACCCTATGTCCTGGATATATCACCCTGCGTAGACGACGTCCGAGCGGGTGGTCAAGCCACGCGGGTGGTCAGGGCGTGCAGGTGCTGCCGGGCTGGCCGAAACCCGGCCGGGAGAGATCGAGGTCGATCCTGCTGTCCGGGCCGAGGACGCGCGGGCGTTCCAGGACGCATTCCCGATGCGTCGCGGTGTCGGTGACGGTGATGCGCTGCGGGCCGGCGTAGAGCGCTCCGCTGCTCCAGTCGGATGACCCGGTGCTGGTGCGGACGGCGAAGGAGGAGATCGGATAGCCGGTGGAGGAACGGGCGTGGCCGCCGAAGATGACGATCCGCACCCGGCCCGGTGCCGGCGGCCGGCCGCGGTCGGTCAGCTGCCCGCTGATCCGAGCGGTTCCGGGGTCGCCGAGGGCGGTGAGGGCGATGCGGCCGATGGCGACGGAGTACGTCCAGCCGTGTGTCCAATGGTCGAACCGGTCGATGTAGAAACGCGAATGGACGATCTCGGCGTCATGCGCCTGATCCGGGTAGAACTCGAACGACAGGCCGGCGGTGCGCGCTCCCCAGCCGGTCCGCAGCAGACCACCCCGGACCAGGTCGGGCTGGCTGTTGCCCATGAAGTAGCCAGCCGGGAAAAGCAGGCCTCCGCCGGGAGGGAAGCGGGAGTAGGTGGTGTAACTTCCCCGTTCCTGGCAGGCGTTGACGAAGGCGTCGCCCGTACGGGCCCGCGGGTCGTAGTTCTGGCAGGGAAGGTACGGTCGGCTGGTCGACCCGAGCACCAGGTCCACACCGACCGCACCGCCGATCGATGTCGGGCCCCCGTTTCGATCCGTGAACCCCTCGAAGGGAACCGCGACGCCCTCGCCGCGGGTGGGACCGCCGGCCGCCCTGACCGGCGACGATGTCGCCATGGAAAGTAAAATGATTACGGCCGCGAGCAGGAAAGCTCTCCTCCCGTCACGTGTCCTCGCGCTCCGGACCCGGGTACGAGCCAGCCCGCGGATCATGTCGACGTCCTCTCACCTGGGGAGCCTCTGCCATCAAGCCGATGACACACGCAGGGAGGGGTCGCGCCGGCGGTGCTTTCCATAACCGACACGCAGTCGTTGCGAAACCGCAAGGAGAATGTCCGCTCGTGATCAGCCTCCTGGAGCCCCTCGATACCCTCTCCGGCACGCGATTACGGCACGCGATTACGGCACCTGGGGAGCCGATCAGATGACGCATATGGGATGAGAGGGATGAAATGACCGGTCGGATTCCGACGGCAGTGCGGCCGCCCAGGTCAGCGGCCGGCGGAGGTCTCCGCAAGCTCCGAGACGAACGGACGGCCCTCCCGCCACGCGGCCACCTGCTCCGGCCGGCCGAAGACCTTCAGGTAGTTCTCGACGTTGGTCTCGTCGATCTCGCCCAGGACAACGGGCTCGAACTCCGTGCCGTCCTCCCCGACGAAGGCCGGCAGCGGTTCCAGCACGGTGTCCAGACTCGGATGGTAGAAGATCCCGGTCGACTGCCGGGTCGCACTGCCGCCGGCCACGACCCGGTGGCGGACGGGCCGGAACAGACCGTTGGTCCAGCGGGTGAGGATTGTCCCCGAGAACACCTGCAACGCCCCGGGCACGACGGGCACCGGAATCCAGGTGCCGTCGGCCTGTTGCGCCTGGAGCCCGGAGTACTCGCCGTGCTGGTGCAGGATGGTCACCGCCGAGCCGTCCGTGTGCTCCAGCAGGAGAAGCTTCTCCTCCTCAGCGACCGTGTCCGGGTAGGTCCAGGTCGGGTAGTCGTTGACGATCATGTTGATGTGGTGCGGCTCGGCGTCCGGGAAGCTGCCTGCCGGTAGTCCGAGCAGCCGCTCGTACAGGCCGAGCACCCGCTGGGCCAGCACCACGGCCGCCTTGGCGTAGGCGAAGGTGACCCCGCGCAGGTCGGGGTCCTCCGGCGGCCAGACGTTGCCGTGTTTGTAGAGCCCGAGCCACCGTTCGGACACGCCTGCGGCGGCGGCATCGGCCGGGTTGTCGAACTGGCCCACGGAATACCGTTCGAGTTCGAGGCGGCCGAGGTCGTCGGGCCACTGCCGCCAGCCCCGGAAGGGGTGTCCGGTGGGGCTGGCCAACTTCGCCTTCTCCGGCCGCGGCAGACGCAGGACGCGCTCGACCCGACGCTCGAAATCCTCGATCAGCTCCAGCGGAACGCCGTGGTTGACCACCTGGATCAGGCCGATCCGCTCGGCCGCCTCGCGCACGCGCAGCAGCAGGTCCGCGGGCGCGTCCTCGGCCAGCGCCGCTTCCAGGTCGATGGCGGGAATCTCGTCGGTCATGGCAGGGGCGTCCTCTCCGGTTTCTCCGACATCAGACATTCTCCTTCTCCGCCATCACCCCGGTGCCCGCCGCCGGCAGTGGCGGGAGCACAGGCAGATCGGCGGCGTCCAGATGGCAGTGCACCGCGCGGCCGCCGGGGGAGTCGGCGACGGGGGCGAGCGGCGGCTCGGACGCATGGCACACCTCGTCGGCGAGCGCACACCGGTCGGCGAAGGTGCAGCCCACCGGCCGGTCGGTCGGCGGCGGCGGTTGCCCGGGCACCGCCGGCATCCTGCGTTCCCGCCTGCTCACCCCCACCCGCGGGACGGCGGCGACAAGGCCGGTGGTCGGCTCGTCCAGGACGAGCAGGCGGGGGCTGCCCGAGGGCCGCTGCGATGCCGACCCGCTGCTGCTGGCCCCCGGAGAGTTCGTGCGGCCAGCGTCGCGCGATCGTCGCGGGCGCTGGCAGCCGCACCGCGCCGAGCAGCTCGACGGCCCGGGACCGGGCCTCGGCCCGGGATAGCCCCGCCAGCCGGCAGGCCTCCGCCACCTGCGCGCCGACCCGCACGGTGGGGTCCAGGCTGCTGCTCGTGCCCTGGTGGACCATAGCGCAGGCGTCGGCCCGCCACCGCCTGCGCTCCCGGGCGGACAGGGCCCGCACGTCCATCCCGTCGAGCACGATGCGGCCGGCGTCGATGGCACCCCCGCCGGGCAGCACGTCCGCGAGCGCTGCGGCCAGCGTGCTCTTGCCGCACCCCGACTCTCCGACCAGGCCGTAGGTCTCGCCGGGTCGGACCCGCAGGCTGACGCCGTCGACCGCAACGGCCGGTCCGCCGGACGATGGGTAGCTCACCGTCAGTCCATCGACGACAAGCCCCCCGGCGGCCACGGCCTCGCCCACCACCGGGCCGCCCACCGCCTGGCCATTCATCGCCTGGCCATTCATCGCCGCGTCGCTCATCGCCGGGTCTCCTGTTCCCGCAGGGTGTCGGCGATCAGCGCGACACCGATGACGAGACTTCCGACGGCGAGCGCCGGGAACAGCACCGTCCACCAGCCCTGCTGGAGGAAGACCCGGTTGTCGGCCACGGAGGCCCCCCACTCCGGGGATCCCGGTGGCTGGCCGAGTCCGAGAAAGGACAGGGTCGAGGCGGCGAAGACCGCGTCGCCCAGCCGCGACGGCGCCTCGACCAGCACGGTTCCGGTCACGTTGGGCAGCACCTCCCGCCACAGCAGCGACCAGAACGGCTCGCCGCGCAGCCGGGCGGCCTCGACATAGGGCTTCTCCCACTCGACCAGCACGGCCGCCCGCACACTGCGGGTCACGATCGGGACGAAGAACGTTCCGATGACCAGGACGAGGGTGGTCGTCGAGCGGCCCACGAGCGCCACCACCACCACGGCCGCGACCAGATTCGGGAAGACCGCGAGCACGTCGACGACCGCGAACGACGGCCGGCGGACGAGCCGCCGCTGGTCTAGCGATCCGCGCCGTCGGCGGTGCGTCGGATCCGCCGCCGACCGGCCCGGCGCACCGCCGACCGCGGGGCCAGCCGCGACGCTCGCCGCGGAATCCACCGTGATGTCGTTCACCGCGCCCTCCCCACCCGCACGCGCGGATCGAGCGGCGCGTACACCAGGTCGGCGACGACGTAGATGCCCATTCCCACCGCGCCGAGCACGATCGCGCCGGCCTGCAGGGTCGGCACGTCCTTGCTGGTCGCCAACGACAGCAGCTGGTCGCCGACGACAGCAGCAGGTCGCCGACGACAGCAGCAGGTCGCCGATGCCCTGGTAACCGAACAGCAGCTCGACGGTCACCAGTCCCGCGAGCAGGAACTGCAGCTGCACGGCGAGCGCGCTCGTCGCCGGCACCAGCGAGTTGCGCAGCACGTGCCCTCGCACGAGCTGCGCCTCGGACATGCCACGCACCCGCATCGCCCGGATGAACGGGCTAGCGAGGACCGCGGCTGTACTCGCCCGCACGTGCCTGGCGACATAGCCGGTGCACAGCAGGACCAGGCAGACCGCGGGCAGCAGCAGATGCCGGATCGAGGTCAGCGGATCAGCCCCCGGCGGTGCCTGCGCCGACGAGGGCAGCCAGTGCAGCTTCACGCTGAAGACCACCAGCAGGACGAAGGCGAGCAGGGCAAGCGTCGCGCTGTCGAGCAGACGTTCGATCACCAGCGGGCGAACGTCGACCCCGAGCGTGTAGGAGCGCCCCCAGTCACCGGTGACGAACCCACCCAGCCAGTGCAGGTAGCGGGGCATCAGCGGCTCGTCGAGACGCAGCTGGTGGCGCAGCGCGTCCACCGACGCCTGGCTGGCCTCCCGACCCAGCACGACGCGCGCCACGTCGCCGGGGATCAGTTCGGTGGCGATGAACACCAGGAAGCTGACCGCCAGCATGGTGACGGGGATCAGTTCGGTGGCGATGAACACCAGGAAGCTGACCGCCAGCATGGTGACGGGGATCGCCGCCAACCTCCGGGCCAGGAAACGCACCATGCCGGATCAGGCCCGGCTCACGGTTGTCAGGTCGAGGAAGGCCGACGGGTGGGCGCGTAGCCCCCTGACCCGGTCGGACCGGTAGGCCCGGACGGCCCCGGACCACACGGTGATGATGACCGGCACGTCCTCGTGAAGGGCCCGCGCGATGATCTCGGCCTGCTTCTTCCGCTCGGCGGGGTCGGTCGCGGCGTCGTAGGCGTCGGCCGCGGCGTCCAAGGCGGGGTTGGCGTATTTCGAACCGTTCCAGACCCCGTGGCTCTTCACCATCGGGATGATGAACTGGCTCGGCGTCGGGCGGCCCACCCAGCCGACGAGGTTCGCGGTGGTGAACAGCCAGGGGGTGTCGGTCTCCTGATTGCCGCCGTAGAACACGTCGGAGGTCTGCTGGTCGAGATCGACGGTGATCCCCACCTGCTTGAGCTGGTCCTGGATGACCAGCGCGTAGGCCTTGTTCGGGGCGTCGAAGCTGAGGGTGAACCGCAGATTCTCGACCCCGCGGCGGACAGCAGCGACCGGACCTTCGCCGCGTCCTTCGCGCGTTGCGCGAGGTCCTTCGGTGCGGCCGCGAACGCGGGCGCGAGAAGGTGGTCGTTGCCGATGACGCCGACCCCGTTGTAGACGGCGGTGAGGACACCCGGCCGGTCCAGCGCGTAGGAGATGGCCTGCCGGACCTCCTTCTTCGTGAACGGCGGCCTGTCGACGCGTAGGGTGAACGCGGTCAGGCTGGTACCGCTGGCCTTGTCGACGGCGATGGAGTTGCTTCCGGCGATCGGGACGACGAGGTCGGCCTCGGACAGGATCTGCGCGTCGATGGCGCCGCTCTGCAATGCCAGTAGGTCGGCCTGGGCGTCCTTGTGGAAGGTCACCTTGACGCCGTCGAGGTACGGCTTGCCGGCGTCCCGGTACTTCGGGTTGCGGCGCAGTGAGGCTCCCTGGCCGACGTCGTAGGAGTCGAGCCGGAACGGCCCGGTGCCGATCGCCTTCGTGGCGAACGTGCCGACCTTGTAGTCGCTCTTGAGCACGACCGCGTTGTAGTTGCCCGCGGAGACCAGGTAAGGGAAGTCGGAGAACGGCCGCTCGAGGTGGAAGACCACCGTGTCCGCCCCCGACACCGCCACGCCGCCGGCCTTGAGGACTGACGCGAAGGCGGACAGGGCGGCGGACTTGTTCGCCGGGTCCAGCAGCCGGTCGAACGACGCCTTCACGGTCGGCGCGTCCAGCGGGGTGCCGTCAGAGAAGAGCACGCCCTTGCGCAACGTGAACGACCAGGTGCGTCCCGCGGCGCCTGACGCGCCGGCCGCGCCCGTGTCCGCGCTGGATCCGGAGCTGCCGCAGGCCGCGAGGAACGCGGCGATACCGCCCGCGCCGGTAATAGCCGAGGGTCGGGCACAGTGCAATGACACGTACCCATACAACCTTGAGTACACGAGCGATATACGTTCCGTATGCCATGCTCGACCGATCGCTACGTCGCTACGCTAAGACCGCGGTGTGCGCACTACGATTGACCTACCTGACGATCTTCATCGGCAGGCGATGTCGATCGCGCGAGACACATCGCGGACCTTGAGCGAGACCGCCGCCGATCTCATGCGCCGCGGGCTGGGGCAGGGCCGGCCCACCCATGCCTACCTGCCCTTCGATCTGACCGTTCCCCCGGACACGCCACCGCGCGAGGTGCTCCAGGTCATCACCGCGTGCGGTGGACTGCTCAGCAGCGCGCTGGCCACCGCCGACCCCGCAACGCAGGCCTGGCATTGGGGGCCATGCGATCCCGAAGGCTTCGCGGCGATGGGCGTCGCCGAAATCCTCCTCCATACCTGGGACATCGCCGCGGGGCTGACGGTCCCCTGCCGGTTCCCAGCACCCCTGGGCATACGGGTGCTTCGCCGTCTGTTCCCCGATGCACCGGACGGAGACCCGGCTCAGGTGCTGCTGTGGTGCACCGGCCGGAGTGAGCTCGACGGCCGGCCTCGACGCACTTCTTGGAGGTGGGAGGCGACCACCAGCGCACGGCCGTTCCAGCAGCCCGCTCCACAGGTCTGACCCGGTTCAGCGTCCTGTGAGCGGTCCACCGGCCTGCCCGCGAGGTGGGCGGATCCGCTCCACTCGGCCAACGGTTTCCGGCGGCCGGGTCTGGTCGCTCGGCCGGCTGGCGGAGTTCCGTGCCATCGCCGACTCCGCCGGCGTGACGCTGCACTGCGACGGCGCGCGGCTGTGGAACGCCGCGGTCGCAAGCGCCGTCCCGCCGCGTCGCCTCGCGGCCGCTTTCACGACCCTGTCGGTGTGCCTGTCCAAGGGGCTGGGCGCGCCGGTCGGCTCCCTGGTCGTCTGTGATGCCGGCCGCGTCGGCACCGTCCGGGAGTGGCGCCGCCGGCTCGGCGGCGGGATGCGCCAAGCCGGCGTGTTGGCCGCGGCCGGCCTGCACGCGCCGCACCACCATGTCGACCGGCTCGCGGAGGACCATCAACGCGCTGCCGAGCTCGCCGCGCTGCTGGCCGACGCCGCACCCGGCCGCGTCGACCCGAAGGCGGTGGAGAGCAACATGGTGCTGGTCCAGGTCACCGACGCCGGGGCCGACAGTAACGGGCCAGCCCTCGGTTCCCGCAACGACAGTGCCGCGCCCCAGGCACATCCGCGGCGGGAACCAGGCCGGGCGGGTCAGCTCGCGGCGGCGGGGGCGGGCTCAGACTTGGTCGGGCCGACCAGCTTGAACACGGCGCCGGTTGGGTCGGCGGCGACCGCGAGGCGGCCGTAGGGGGTGTCCTCGGCGGGCAGCACCACCGACCCACCGAGTTCGGCGGTCTTCGCGAGCGCCGCGTCGGTGTCCCGCACGGCGAAGTACACCGACCAGTGCGCCGGGACGCCCTCGGCCAGGAAGCCCGCCGCGTCCATGATGCCGGCAAGCGCGCCCTCGTCCTTGCCGAAGGTCGCGTAGCGGAACTCCGGGGTGTCGCTGACGACGTGAACGTCCCAGCCGAACACGTCCCGGTAGAAGCCGACAGCCGCGGCGTAGTCGCGGGTGAGCAGTTCGAACCAGCCGGGGGCGCCCGGCTCGGCAAGCACCCCGAAACCACGGTGCAGCCCCGGCTGCCACATGCCGATCGCCGCGCCGGCAGCGTCGGTCACGACGGCCATGACGCCGAGCTCTCCGACGACCATCGCCGGGACGATCACCTGACCCCCGTGGTCCACGGCGGCGGCGACGGTCTTCTCGGCATCCGGCGTGGCCAGGTAGACCGACCAGCCATCCGGGACGGCCTCGTCCGGCTTGGGCATACAGCCGGCGACCTGGACACCGTCCTTCGTGAAGGTGAAGTACCCGCCGAACTCCTCAGCGGGATCCTCCGCCGTCCAGCCGAACAGCTCGCTGTAGAACGTCCGAGCCCGGGCCGGGTCGGAGGTCATCAGGTCGACCCAGCAGGGCGCTCCGGCCGGGGCGGTCTCTCGAGTGGGCATGATGTGCTCCTTCGTGTCGTGCGGACCCGTATCAGGCGGACCGTGCCACATCACCTTGGACCCCGGCACCGACAAAAATTCCTCGGCGGCCCGCGGCGCTTCTCCGAGCTCCAAGTGCTGCCGCGTGGCATCACGCCCAGGGTGCTCACCGAGTCCCTGCGCGGCCTGGGACGCGATGGCCTCCCCACCGGTCCACATATGTGGAGGTACCCCCGCTGTGGAGGTACCCCCGCGGATCGAGTACACACTGACCCCCCGCGGGCACTCGGTCGTCTTCGGCGGGTTCGCCCCCGCGCCCGGCGCCCGGCTCAGTGGTGGAACGATGACTCGCCGGGCCGGTCGCCCGCGGTGCGCCGGCCCGGATGGGCCAGCCGGTTCACCACCCGGCGCAGGTCGGCGATGAGCAGCCCGGCGAGGTCCCGGCTGAACTCGTGACGCACGACGACCCGCAACACCGCAAGATCGGTCAGCCCCGGCGGGAACCGGTAGGCGGGCACCAGCCAGCCACGGGTGCGCAGCAGCTCGGAGACGTCGAAGACGGTGTAGTCCGTGATGTCGTCACGGAGCTTGAACGCGAACGCCGGAATGCCGCTACCGTCGGAGACCAGTTCGAACGGCCCCATCGCCGCCACCTCGGCGGCCAGCCAGCGGGCGTTGTCCCGACACGCCTGGGCCACCCGGCGGTAGCCCTTATAGCCCAGTTGCAGCAGGGTGTAGTACTGCGCGACGACCTGTGCGCCCGGCCGGGAGAAGTTCAGCGCGAAGGTCGGCATCGTCCCGCCCAGATAGTCCACCTGGAAGACGAGTTCGGCCGGTAGATGCGCCCGGTCGCGCCACAGCACCCAGCCCACCCCCGGATAGACCAGGCCGTACTTGTGCCCGGAGGTGTTGATGGACACCACCCGGTCGAGCTGAAAGTCCCAGACCAGATCGGGGTCGCAGAACGGGGCGATGAACCCGCCGGACGCGGCATCCACGTGTACCGGAACATCGGGCCCTCCGGAGGCGGCGAGGTGGTCCAGCGCGGCCACGATCCCGGCGACCGGCTCGTAGCTGCCGTCGAACGTCGAGCCGAGGATCGCCACCACGCCGATGGTGTTCTCGTCGCAGTGCGCCACGGCCTCGTCGGCGGTCAGATGCGTGCGCCCCGGCGCCATCGGCACCAGCCGTGCCTCCACGTCCCAGTACCGGGCGAACTTCTCCCAGCACACCTGCACGTTGACACCCATGACGATGTTCGGCCGGTCGGCCGGGGCGCCGGCGGACCGGCGACGCGCCCGCCAGCGGCGGATCATGGCAAGCCCGGCGAGCATGCACGCCTCGGACGACCCCGTGGTCGAGCAGCCGACCGCGTGCTCGGCGTCGGGGGCGTGCCACAGGTCGGCGAGGATGTTGACGCAGCGTTCCTCCAGCGCCGCCGTCTGCGGATACTCATCCTTGTCGATCATGTTCTTCGGGGCGCACTCGGCCATCAGCCGGTCGGCGTACGAGTCCATCCAGGTGGTCACGAACGTGGCCATGTTCAGCCGCGCCTTGCCGTCGAGCATCAGCTCGTCGTGGACGATCTGGTAGGCCGTCTCCGGCGCAGTCGACTCCTGCGGCATCCGGAACCGCGGGACTACGACCTCCTCGCCCAGCGGGGCCAGGTGCGGCCGTACGTCGACCGTCTCCTCCGCCCGATCACCACTCGCCTGACGATGTAGAGCCATCCTGGATAAACCTCCTAGCCGCGCCGCTGCGATACCGGTTTCAGGCCATGGCCCCCGAGCGGCGCAGCGAGCGGAGCACCTGCTCCTGCTGATGCGGGAGCAGCGTCGGATCGCGTGCGCCGAGCGCGCGCCGCAGCAGGTCGTCCGCTCGAGTGTCCTCGCCGGCGGCCGCGCCACATCAGCGGCACGCCACCGGACCGGACCACTATCCGGCCCGTCCGGCAAGGCGACCGTACCGGCCGCGACCGGCACAAAGTAGCTCGACGGGCACGCTCGATGTTGCCAGCGGTGGACCACTTTCGACTTCTCTCCGCTGCCGACCAATCCGAAGGTTCCCCACGGTGTGTTTCTCGTATGGATCACCTACACCGATGGGGCGGTGAATCTCAGCGGCGAACGCTGGATCAACCACCCGGACGGCTATGCCATGACGAATCTCTCCGTGCGGCCCCGCGCCGGCCATCCCGATCAACTGATGGGCCGGGTTCATCTGCAGGGATGCAGCGGTTACGCCGTCGACCCGATCTTAAAACCCGGCCGGTGACCGAACCACCGAACGCCAGGATGGGTGACTGCCGCGGGTTCAGCGCTCCAGGCCGTTACCTTCCGGCCCGGTGAACAGGCAGGATCGATCTGTGCGGACACGGCGGGCATCAGAGGAGGACTGGGGCGCGATCTGGCCGATCTGGCGGGCCGTTGTGGTCGAGGGCGAGACTTGCGCCTGGACACCGGACACCGACGAGGAGGTCGCGAAAAGCGCGTGGATGCTGCCCCCGCCGGCCGAGGTTCTGGTGATGGAGGAGGACGGCCCGGGCGACACCTCGATCGTCGCGACCGCGCTGCTCACACCGAGTCAGCCGGGTCTGGGAGATCATGTCGTCCAGGCGATGCTGCTCGTTGATCCTAAGCGGGTGGATCACGGGGCTCCGCGCGGCGGGGCCGGAATGTACCGGGGCTACGGGCCGTACGGGGGACGTAGCTACTACGGCGGCCGGGGAGCCGAAGGCGACCGCTGGGAGAGCGTCAGCCGGCAGGCCGCGGAGCAGATGATCGAGTACGCGGCCGATCTCGGCTACCGGGCGATGCAGCTCAACGCCGTCGTCGCAGCCAATCCACGGTTGGTCGCGCTGTGGCGCTCGCTGGCGTTCCGCCTCGTCGGGACCCTTCCGGCGGCCTTCCGCCATCCTTGGCTCGGCGACGTCGACCTCCACGTGATGTACCGCTTCCTGCCCCCCCCGGGAACATTGATCTAGCGACAACTGCTACGAACACCGGCGTCTCCACGTAGGCGGGGCGATACCCCAGGTCCGCCAGCGACACACTCCCATACCCCTTCCACACCTGGACAAAAGATTCTACAGCAGGAGCATCGCCTCCAGTCCCACTTTCGCCGCCGTGAATGGGTGGCGGTCGCATTCTGGAACACGTCGAACTCGACGTGTTCCACCACGGCCGGCTCGGCGCCGAGCAGTTGACACCATATCTTGCAGACCCGCGTACCTTTCTTCCCTGCCAGGTAGCTATTTTCAACGAGACACAATCTGGCGACGGAGGACGGCGTGTTTCCGCGAAGGACCCGTTCGTGTCACGATCACACCTATGGCGACGCCGGTAGAACCACGTTTTTCTTGTCCGCACCACACGTCTATATTCGTGAACGAAGTCGGATGGGGACCCACCGCAATCGTCCGCCCCACCCTTCAGGCAGACGTGATTCGGATCACTTCATTGGATCTGAATGTTCCGGGCAGACCAACCCCATGCATGTGACTGCTACGCCCTCGCTGCGACTGCCATCGGAGCCCTGCGCTGGGCCCCGGCGCGGGGAACGGCAACCGGGCACACTGTGACCCGGACCCGTATCCCAGGCCGACATCGAGCCTTTTCATCCCTGACCATGGCCCAGGACGAGGAGCCTGTCTGTGCGTCTGAGCGCCGCGCCCGATCTGTCCTTCTCCGACATGCAATCGACCGTCGCCGTCCTGACGATCCTGGGCGGTGCGGTCCTGCTGGCCCTGGCCGTCTCCGTATTGCTGCACCGCATGGCCAGACGGATCGGCCGCCATTCGGAGATCGTCGCCGATCTCGCACAGCGCGGTAAGCGGCCGACGCGACTCACGCTCGTGCTGGTGGCCCTGCTCGTCGGCCTCACCTCCACGGCTGAACAGACCTGGACCGGGGCAGCCCTGCGAGTGTCTAATGTCGCCCTTATCGCTGGAATCGCCTGGTGCGTCACGGTGCTCGCGTTCGCCTTCGAGGACCTCGCGCTCGCCCGCTACCGAATGGATATCGTCGACAACCGGCATGCCCGCCGGGTGCGCACCCAGGTCACCCTGCTCCGACGGATCACGGTGGCCATCATCTCGATCATCGCGGGCGCCTCGATGCTCATGACGTTCCCGAGCGTCCGCGTCGCCGGCGCCAGCATCTTCGCCTCGGCCGGCGTGGTCGGCATCGTCGCGGGGTTGGCCGCCCAGACCTCACTGTCCAACGTCTTCGCCGGACTCCAACTGGCCTTCACCGACGCCATCCGGGTCGACGATGTGGTGGTGGTCGAGAAGGAGTGGGGCAGGATCGAGGAGATCACTCTCACCTACGTCGTCGTCCACATCTGGGATGACCGGCGGATGGTCCTTCCGTCGACCTACTTCACCACGACACCGTTCCAGAACTGGACCCGCAAGGAGTCCGCGGTCCTCGGTGCCGTCGAGCTGGACCTGGACTGGGCAATCCCGATCGACGAGATGCGGGCCGAGATGCACCGGGTCCTGGACGCCACGGACCTGTGGGACAAGCGAGTCTGCGTCCTGCAGGTCACCGACGCCATCGATGATCACATCCGCATCCGCGTCCTGGTCAGCGGCAAGGACGGACCGACCGTGTTCGACCTGCGCTGCCACATGCGCGAGGCACTCGTCCGATGGGTCCAGCACAACCATCCGACAGCTCTGCCCCGGACCCGCATCGAGTTCGACGCCTCCGCGCACCTGCTCGGTCTGCGCATCCCGGATCAGGGCCGGGCCGATGACCGCGACGGCCGCCACCCCGATCCGTCCGGCAACGGCCGGCACAACTATCTCCACGGCCGCGACCATCCCCACGGCGACCATCCCGATGGAGACCATCCCGACGGCAGGTCCGACCGGCTCCGCAAGACGAACGGCATCCGCCGCGGCGAAGAACCAGCGCGGGCGGTTCCCGTCCCAGTGCAAGGTCTCCTCTCCCCCACGATCATGGATGCCACGAACTCGGCCGCGGTTACCGCCGCCGGCAGCGCGAGCCGGGAGGCGGAGACCGGTACGGACGGCGGGACGAGCACCGCGCCCACGGGTGCGCCTGCCGACGCCGCCGAGGACGCCCGGCTGTTCTCCGGCGCGAGTGCCGACGCCGCGGAACGGGCGCGGAACTTCAGCGAGACCAGCGAGACCAGCGAGCATGACAGCTCCGCTTCTTCTCCACCGCCCCGCGACGACGACGACGATGACGACGCGGCGCAGCCAGGGGAATCGACCCGACGCCAAACGACACCGCAGGCGCCAAACGACACCACAGGCGCATAACGACACCACCGAAGGCTCCGGCCCAGCTCCTCCGCAGGTGGAGGACCCAGGCCGAAGCAGGCGTCGGGTCAGAGCAGGTGCTCTGTGTGCTGCTGACCGGATCGCGGTCACCCGGTCGCCGGCGGGTATCGCGATTACCGGCGGGCGTAACGACGGCTGCGGGTCGACCCCGACCGGCCGCCGTGGCCCCCCACGTTCCGCCACACCAGGAGAACCAGGATGGCACCGATGATGGACCCGAGAATGCCGGACGGCTGCAGAGCGCCTTCGCCGACATCCTTATTGAACAGGACGTAGCCGAGGAATCCTCCGACGAAAGATCCGATGATTCCCACCACAATGGTGCCGAGAATCCCGATGGGATCCCGGCCGGGCAGCAACACGCGTGCGACGGCCCCGGCGACAAGTCCGAGCAGAATCATGACGACGATGAAGGTGATCATTAGTTTTCTCCCTACGAGGTGGTTGGATTACTCATCCCCGGCGCCGCCGTCCCCGCCGGACCACCAGCAGCAGCACCACCGTGCCGGCCAGGACCCCACCCGTGGCCTTCGGGTTGCTCCGCATCCGCTGCCCGACGGACCGCGCGGCTTTCCCGCTGGTGGCGAGGGTCTTCTCGGCCGCCCCCTTCGTCTTCTCGGTGGCGACCGACACATGGGGAGCAAGGGTCTGGACGGCCTCGTTGACCTTCTGGCGCACCTCGGCGGCTCCGCCGGCCACTCTGGCCCTGGCGCCCGGGGTGGTCATGTCCGGGCCGGCCAGGTCCGGGCCGCTGACGTTTCCCGGCTCCCTGACGTTTCCCGGCTCCCTGACGTTTCCCGGGCCGGTGACGTTTCCCGGGCCGGTGACACGTGAGGCGGAGGTGGTCGCGGCGATGACGTCGGGGCTCGGCGCCGGGGAAGCGTGACCGTTCAGGCCGGGTGCCGGGCCGGCACCTACCCTCTCGGTACCGGTCGGGACCGGGGGGACCGGAGGGCACGCGAACGGAGCCGTGGTCGTGTCGTCGGCGGGAAGCGACGCGGTCCGTGCGGGCTCCGGCATCACTGAACTCGGGTCCATTGGCATCGTTCGGTTCCTCCCTGGAAGGTGTCGGTGTCTGACCTGGAGACCGGGTCCGATCTGGAATCAACGGCTGAGCTGGTCAACGGCTGAGCTGGCATCACGCTCGGCCCGTCCGACCGGGACCGACGCGGACCACCTCGCCGAGCCACATCTGCGATCAGGCCACATCTGCGATCAGACCTGCCGCCGGCTCCCCGTGACTCGCGGAGAAAGCCGACCGGGCGGGATGTTCACTAGCCGTACTTCTCATCGTCATACCCGGAATCAATGCGGATAACCCGATGTAGACGCCCTGACAGGACACGGGGCCGCGTCACCGATGCCCAACACTATCCACAAACACATAAATGCCACATAACGGCTAATATATCGATCATGGCTCATCTCTCCCCAACCTGCCCACAGCAGGGGACAATGGGAGGTATCAGGCGATCGACGGTGCGGACGACCCGGCGTCGGCTACGGTTCGGACAGCAGCCATGAGCGTCAGGGGGTGGCTGATGTCGGATGTGCCCACAATGCCCTCCGCAGCCGACCGGAACGGTCCGCTCGAAGGCATCCGCACACTGGCCGCACGCCTCGCCTCCGGCGAGATGACGTCCCGCGAGCTCGTCGAAGCCGCGTTGGCCCGGACAGCGGCGACCCAGGCCACCCTTAACGCCTTCCGCTGGGTACGGGCCGAGGCGGCCCTGACAGAGGCCGAGGCGGCGGACGTCGCGCTCGCCGCCCGCCGCGGCCGTCCCGGCCGGGACGGCCGCGGCGGCTGGTGGAGCACGCCGGGATGGCGACCGCTACTCGGCGTGCCCATTGCGATCAAGGATGACACCGACCTGACCGGTACCCCCACGGCCTTCGGCGCCATGGGGGAGTTCCCCCCCGCGGTCCGGGACAGCGAGATGGTGCGACGGCTGAAGGCGGCCGGTGCCATCATCATCGGCAAGACCAACACCCCCGAGTTCGGGCAGTGGCCGTTCACCGAGGGCCAGGCGTTCGGGGTGACCCGCAACCCGTGGGATCTCGACTACTCTCCCGGCGGTTCCTCCGGAGGCGCGGCGGCCGCGGTGGCCGCGGGGCTGGTACCGGCTGCGATCGGTTCGGACGGGGCGGGCTCCGTGCGCATCCCCGCCGCCTGGACCCACCTGGTCGGGATCAAACCGCAGCGGGGGCGCATCTCGAGCGCCCCGGTCCGCGAGCAGTTCAACGGGCTCACTGTCTACGGCCCGCTAACCCGAACCGTCGCCGACGGGGCCCTGCTGCTCGACGTCCTGTCCGGCAGCCTGCCCATCGACCGCGCTCGACCGCCGGCGCCGGCCGAGCCGTTCCTCACCGCCGCCGGCCATCCCCCTCCCCGCCTGCGGATCGGGCTCTCCCTGCACCACCCGTACAGCGGGATGCCGGTGGCCCTCGATCCGGCCGTCCGGGCCGCCGTGGAACGGATGGCCGAGATCCTGGCCCGCTGCGGGCATGACATCGTGCCGGTGGAGCCGCCCTACGGCCTGCTTGGCACGATTTTCCTGCCGCGGTCCATGGACGGCATCCGCGACTGGGCCGGGCGGGTGCCCGATCCCACCCTGCTTGACCCGCGGACCATGGCCAACGCGCGGACCGGACGGATGCTGCGCCCGTTCCTCCCGCTGACACGCGCCGCGGAACCGCTGGCCCGGCTCAACATCGGCCGCGTCTTCCGGCGGGTGGACGTCATACTCGCCCCGACGACCGCCACTCCGCCGCCCCGGGTGGGCGAGCTCAACCGGGAGAGCAACTGGGCCACCGACCAGGCGATCGTGGCGGCGTGTCCCTACACCTGGCCGTGGAACGTCCTCGGTTGGCCGGCCGTCAACGTACCGGCCGGACGCACCGCGGCGGGACTGCCCGTCGGCGCCCAGTTGATGGGGCCGGCGAACAGCGAGACCCTGCTGATCTCCCTCGCGGCGCAGGTGGAGGACAGCGAGCGCTGGCACCTCCATCAGCCGGGAGAACGCTCGGCCCACGCGATCTGACGATCTGACCCGACGGGCACCCGATCCGACCTGGTCCACGGCCCGACCTGGTCCACGGCCCGATCTGACCTTACGGGTAGCGGGATGTTACCGAATAGCCGAAATGCGAGGCCCTCTCACGGGATCCCGATCCGGCCGGGACAATGACCCATGCGAAGACGTCGTTCAGGCGCTGGCGGACTCGGCGGACTCGGCGGACTCGGCAGGGTGGAGGGGCCCGGCGGATTAGAGGGGCTCGGCGGGGTGGAGGACGTCCGTCCCCTCATAGCCGGAACGCTCGTCCTCGTCACGGTCGTCATCCTCGACGCGACGCCCGGGCTGATCCTGGTCGGGTACTTCGGTCTCGGGCCACTGATCATCGCGGCGGCCAGTCCACCCCGGGTCACCGCCGCGGTCGGAGCGCTGGCAGTGATCGCGGCGCTCCTCTCCGGCTTCTGGGATCATTGGTTCGGGACCGGTCCGCATCTCGCCGCAACCACGCTGGTCGCCCTCCAGTCCGTGATCGCGGTCTGCATCTGCGTGTGCCGGGAACGGCAACGCTCACAACTGCACCAGGTCAAAGCGGTCGCCGAGGTCGCGCAGCGGGCACTGCTACCGGCGGTCCCGAGCCGGCTCAACGGGGCCGGTTTCGCGGCTCGGTACCTCTCCGCCGCCCAGGAGGCGTCGGTGGGTGGCGATCTCTACGAGGTCGTCTCCACCTCGCAGAGCATCCGGATGATCATCGGCGATGTCCGCGGCAAGGGCCTGCCCGCGGTCCGGCTGGCCTCGATAGTGCTCGGTGCCTTCCGCGAGGCGGCAGTGACCTGGCTCGACCCGGAACAGGTGGCCGCCGCCTGCGCCCGCGCGGTGGGTCGGGAGGCCGAACCCGAGGACTTCGTGACGGCGCTCATCGTCGACATCCACCCGGACGGTCGGCTGGGCCTGTGCTCGGCCGGGCATCACCCGCCACGACTGGTCTCGGCGGACGAGTGCACCACGCTGGAACTGAAGTCGCCGAGTCCGCCGCTCGGGCTGGCCGAGCGTTTCTCCGTCACGATGGCGAGCTGGGCGGTCGGCGATCGGATGCTGCTGTTCACCGACGGTCTCACCGAGGCCCGGGACGGCCGGGGGCGGTTCTTCCCTCTGGACGATCATCTGGACCTGCTGCGGGGCGGCAGCCAGGACGACGCGCTCGACCGTCTCGCCGGGGCTCTGCGCGCCCACGTGGATGGCAGGCTGCAGGACGACCTCGCGGTGCTGCTGGCCGAGCGGGAGGCGGGACCGAGTGGCGGGATGGGAGCCGGGACAGGAGCCGGGACAGGAGTCGGCGTCCTGAGCTCTTGAGCCCGGCGGGACCCGGCGGCCCCTCGACCCGAGATCCGACTCCCATCCGGCGTGCCGCTGTCCCTTGGAGCCCGTCGCGATCCGCTACGGTCACCCAATGCGGAGGGATTCCGTGGCCGCCGCCCGATACCGACGCCTACAGTTGTGCTCACGGGTATTCACTCCAGGTATCGATATACCGGACGGTCGGAGACGGTCGTGAGCGTTCCGGTGGATTCCGGTGACCGTCGCACCGTGCGGCTGCTCTTGGCCCTACTCGTCGTCGTGAGCGCCGTGGCCGCGTTCGCCGTCGGCGGTCTGATCGCGACGTCCGGGTTACGGGTGAGCTGGGGACGCGCCGAGGGCGCCGCGGCAGCGGCCGACCTCGCCATCGCCAAGGACGGCTCGCTGCCAGCGGCGATCGGCAGGCTGGGCATCGGCGGCGGCTCGGATCCCTCGTCACTCACGGATCCCTCGTCACTGACGGCGGGCCCCTCCCTGAAGAGCGGGCCTTCGTCGGCCACCGCGTCACCGACGCCGACGGAGGTGGGCGGGGCGAAACACCCGGTGCCAAGCCCGGTGCCGAGTGGCGAGTATCCGCCTACACCCACGGCACCGAGCCCGCGACACAGCTGCACGGCCCCGGCCACCTCCGCACCCGGGGGGTCGGGCGCCCCCATCCTCATCTACCCATTGTGCTGATATCCGTTGTGTCGATATCCCTTGTGCTCTTGTGCTGATATCCGTCGTGCCGAGCTATCCGCCGGATCCGGGCCGCCAGTCGGGCGAGCGGCCGGTGAGGGCCAGCAACCTCGTCCACTCGTCGGCGTCATCCGGGACCGGCACCGGGCGGGCGAAGATGCCGGCCGCCCGCCAGGCGTCGATCTGCGACGCCAGCTGCTCGTGGACCCGGTGCACGAGGTCCCGGTCAGAGCCGACACCCGCCACCGACGAGGTGTCACCGGCCCGCCGGCCGTGCATGTCGATCGCCCGCGCCAGATCCCAGCCGTGGATCAGTAGATCGGCGGTCAACTGGAAGGCGTACTCGCTCGCCGGCGTGGGGCCGAAGGAGAGGACCGGCACCGACGCCCAGGCTCCCGGGCGGTTCCAGGAGTCCCGTGCCCCACGGGCCGCCGCCGTCCAGCTCGCCACGGGATGCGCCCCTGGCGCGGACGCTCGTCACGATCGCAGGTCTCATTAGCGCCACATCGTGAGGCTGCAATCATCTCCCTTCATGAAGGGTCACCCCCTGCCGTCGCATCCCGTCAACCGGGACGCCACACGCCCGATGCCGCTCGTTCAGCCCTGTCGCCGGCCGGACGACGCGTGAGGGAACTTCCCCTCCCGCCGGGCCCCACCGATGATCCGAACGCGCCGATCCGCCCTGCGAGGAGCGGACCGGCCTCAGGTACCGATCCTGCCGGGGCCGGTACCGCCGGGGCCGGTACCGCCGGGGCCGGTACCGGCCTGGTCGACGTGCCAAGCATGCTGGTGGTCGCCGACAAGTTCCCCCCGGTGCTCGGCGGCATCCAGACGTTCGCCTACCATCTCGCGGCCGGGCTTCCGGCTGACCGGGTGGTGGTCGTGGCGCCGGCAGCCCCCAGCGCCGCCGCCTTCGACCGGACGCTGCCCTTCCCGGTGATCCGCATGGACGAGAGGATCCTCACCTCCCCCGGATCCCGGCGCCTCCTGCGATCGGTCGTGCGGTCCGAGCACTGCGAGGCGGCCTGGTTTCCCACCGCGGCGCCGCTCGGCCTGCTCGCCCCGACGCTGCGAACGGCCGGGATCTCCCGGGTGGTGTCGTCGAGCCACGGGCACGAGGTCGCCTGGTCCCGGCTGCCCGGCGGGTGGTCGCTCGTCCGAGCGGTCGCCGCCCGGGCCGACGTCCTGACCTATCTGACGGCGTTCACCCGGCGCCGGCTGCTCGCCGTCGCCCCGCCGGGCACGACACTCGCGCGGCTGACCGGCGGGGNGGATACCGGACGGTTCCGGCCGCGGGTCGGGGGCGAGGAGATCCGCCGGCAACACGGCTGGTCGGACCGACCGGTCGTGATCTGCGTGGCCCGCCTGGTGGCGCGCAAGGGGCAGGACATGCTCATCCGAGGCTGGCCGGTGGTCCTGCGACGTCATCCCGCCGCACGGCTGCTGCTGGTCGGGCAGGGTCCCGCCGCGGACCGGTTGCGACGGCTCGCCACCCAGGTGGGCGTCGCCGACGCGGTGCATTTCGCCGGCGCGGTCACGGAGCAGGATCTTCCGGCCTATCTCGACGCCGCCGACGTCTTCGCAATGCCGTCCCGCACCCGCCTGCTCGGCCTGGACCTCGAAGGTCTCGGACTGTCCGCCCTGGAAGCGGCGGCGAGCGGCCTGCCGGTCGTCACCGGTGCCCAGGGCGGGGCACCCGACGTCGTCCTGCCCGGTCGCACCGGCGTCGTCGTGGACGGCCGCGACCGGCACGCCGTGGCGACGGCCGTCGCCGACCTGCTCGACGACCCCGAGAGATCCGCCCGGATGGGCCTCGCCGGACGGGACTGGATGTGCCGGAACTGGAACTGGGGTGAGTTGAGCCGGCGGCTCGCCGGACTGCTCGCGGGCGGGCCAGATTCCGATCTTGAGGGTGTCGCGGGACACTCTTTCGGATCCTCGGCGGCGCATCGGGAGGTCCCGGATGGCGTCGTCTCGAGCAACATCGGGCCCAGCGGCATGATTTCGGACGACATCGTTCCAGACCGGATCGATGTGAGCCAAGGCGGTTGAATTCCATGGCGAGACGGCGGATGGGATACATCCGGGCGAAGGGGGTTGCAGCCGTGGCCGCGCCGCTGCTGGCGGTGGTCTGGCTCGCGCGTTCGTGGACAACGGTCGAGAGCGGTGTCGACGCGTTGACGCGCGCCCACCCGTCCTGGCTGGTGGGCGCGGTCGCTGTCGCCCAGTTGACCTGGATCGCGGGAGCGGCCTGCCAGCAGGGCACGGTGGCCCGGCCCCTGCCAGTGGGTCCGCTGCTCGCGGTCCAGGTCGCCGGCAGCGTCGCCAACCACGTGCTGCCGGCGGGCTTCGGGGTCGGCGCGGTGAAGCTTCGTTTCCTGCATCGTGCGGGGCTGACCCTGCGGGAGGCGGTGACGGCGGTGGGCCTCGACACCGCCGCCGGTGTCACCACGCACCTGGCCGTGCTGATCATGCTCCTGGCGGGGGGATTCCTGCCGGTGGACGTGGCACGCCTACCCCGCGGCGAGCCGGTGGCCATGGTGGTCCCGGCGGTGCTCGCCGGGCTCGCTCTGCTCGGCCTGCTCGGCTGGCTGATCGCCCCGGTCCGCCGGGCGGCCCGCCGGGCATGGGCGGGCGTCGTCGACCACCTACGGTCGATGAAGACCACCCTGCAGTCGCCGAGCCGGGCGGCCCTGCTGTGGGGCGGCTCGGCCGCCATCCCGATGCTGCACGCCGCGACCCTGTGGGCGATCATGCGTGCGCTGCACCTTCCGCTCGGGGTCGGCGCGGTATTCGCGATCTACTTCGCGGCGAGCGCGGCCTCGGCCCTGGTGCCCTCGCCGGGCGGCTTCGGCTCGCTCGACGCGGCCCTGACAGCAGCGATCATGGCTGCCGGCCAGTCCGCCGCCATCGCGCTCGCGGCGGTCCTCGGCTACCGGATGATCACGGTATGGCTGCCGATGGCCCCGTCGGCCTGCGTCCTGGCCCTGCTGGTCCGCCGCGGCCACCTCTGACCCGCGCCACTCACCCCCGTCGGGGGATGGTCCCGCACCACGTCAGGCCCACTCGTCCCGTCCGGGTGGACCCGCGGGCACCGAACCCAATGGTGATTACTCTTCGAATCAATGGGAATGCACAACGTCAGGATGCACAACGTACAGCTAGTTCTCGTGCGTGCACCGTCATCTACCCATGCCATCCACCCGTCGGTCAGGGCCGCACCCGCGGTCCTCAGAGGGGGGAGACTTCATGAACTGGTCCCGTACATCACGTCGGTGCGCCTCGCGCGCCTTCGTCCTGACCGCCACGCTGGCAGCAGCCCTGGCCGCGCCGGGGCTGCTCAGCTCGGTGGCCGAGGCGGCAGCACCGACCGGCAGCCCGACGAGCAGATGCCCGTCGCTGCCCCAGATCGCCGGCCCACTGCAAAGCTGGGAGACGGTTACCGCCCTGCCGACTCCCCGTGTCCATCTCGCGGCCACCACGGGATGTGACGGACGAATCTATGCGATCGGCGGCCAGGCCGCCGAGACGGGCGCCGGCGGCGGCGCCCCGGGATCGCCTACGGGGACGCCCGGCCCGACCGCGTCACCGACTACACCCACTTCACCAACCACCACACCCACTTCGCCAACCGCACCCGCATCACCGACGCAGTCGCCGGCCCCCACCGGGACGCCCGGAAGTTCCGCGACGACGACATCGACGGTGGGTCCGGCGAGCCTGACCCGGAAGCCACTGGCCGGTCCGCTCGGCCCGTCAACCGATGACCCGACCACCAGCCCGACCACCGACCTGCCCACCGCGACGTTGACCGGATCACCCGGCGCGAGTCCGACCGGTTCACCGACCACGCCCGGGACACCGACGGGCACCGGCTCACCCACGTCACCGCCGGGCGTCGCACCCCTGACGCCGGTGGGGACGGTCCAGGTCTACGACCCGCGGAAGAACGCCTGGACGGACGCGCCCGATCTGCCGACCGCGCGTACCCACCTCGCCGCCGCGACCGACCTCGATGGCCGGATCTACGCGATCGGCGGCCGGTCCGGCAGCTCGAACCAGCCCACGGACATCGTCGAGGTGTACACCCCGTCCAGCGGAAGCTGGTCGACGGGGAAGCCCCTGCCGAGCGCCATGGGTGACCCGAGCGCGGCCCGCGGCACCGACGGCAGGATCTACGTTCTCGACGCGAAGACCCTGGCGATCTACGACCCCGGCTCGGACAGCTGGTCGACGGCCGGGGCGCCGCCATCCGGGAACAGGGCTCCGGTCCTGACGGCCCTGCCGGACGGCCGGATCCTGGCCGCCGGCGGCATCGGGGCTGGCGGCGGCTCCGCAGCGCGGGCAGCCACCGACGTCTTCGCCTATACACCGGGTTCGAAAGCGGCCGAGAAGGGTTCGTGGGCCCAGATGTCCGACCTGCCGGACGGCGTCGCGGGTGCCGCCGGGGCGACCGGCCCCGACGGCCGGGTCTACATCATCGGCGGGCGGGACAGCGCCGGGAACGTCACCGGGGCGGTGCAGGTATACACCCCGAAGGACGACCGGTGGGCCGCCGGACCGACCAGCTCCCCCTCGACCCGGGCCGGGCATGCCGCGGCGACCGGTGGTGACGGCCGGGTGTACGTGCTGGGTGGAACGTCCAGCTCCGGCAAGACGCTGAACACCGTCGCCGCACTAAGCAAATAGCGAATAGCGAATAGCGAAACAAGTAACGAACAACGCCGTCAGCCGGGCGCCGGCCGTCCTGTCCCATGAGGCCGGCCCCGGCTGCTGGCCGCGTTTACTGAGGTCAGTCCCGCTTGAATGCCTCCCGGCGCAACATCTGAAATAGCGTCGGGGCGCCTTCGCGGGTCGTCACGGCGACCGCCTTGTGTACGAACCGTACCTCGATCGCCTGTTCGAGCAGGCTCGCGGCCAGGTCCGCGCGGCTGGTGAAGATACCCGGCGCCTGGTCCTCGTGAAGCTCGTAGCTCGTCACGGCGGGCGCGTCGAACAGACCCGAGGGACGCATGATCGTCCAATCTAGGTTGCTATCGCGCAGAAGTTCCTCCATGCGGCGCATATCGCGGTAGGTCGTCTTGCCGATCGTCGCGGTGATCAGCGGCTGGAGGACCCGATTGAGCAGGAAACCGCCATCGGCATGATGATGCGGCTCGGTGGCACTCGAGCTCACCACGACCACTCGCTTGACCCCGTGCCGGAACATCGCCGCAGTGATGTTCCGGATTCCGTCGCTGTAGATGTTGATCGGTTCGCGCGTAAACGGCACGCCAAGCGTCGACAGCACCACGTCGGCTCCTTCGACGGCCCGATCGACGGCCTGGGCGTCGTGCACGTCGGCCCCCACGACGTCGAGCCGTTCGTGCGTGATCGGGAATTCCGCCGGGCGCCTGGTCACCGCGACGACGTCGTAACCGGCGGCCAGCGCCTGCTCGGTCAGCAGCCGGCCAGTCGGCCCGTTCGCTCCGAACACGACAATCCTCATTGCTGCGCTCCTCCTGACCCGCGGGTACGCGGATCACCTGCCTGTCGGATGTCCGTCGGATGTCTGTCGGATCCCGCCGGACAGATGTGACCGCCGTGCCCACCGGCCACCGGCCACCAGCCACCAGCCGTCCCCCGGACCCGGACGGGTGGCGTCGTCACATCGGCGGTGCCGCGTTCGTCAACTGCTCAGGAGAGGCTGGTTCGGCGGGGTGCAAGCGAGAGGTGCAGGCAATGGAGGATGCGACGTGGCAGGCCGAGCAGTTCGAGCGCCAGCGCCCGCGGCTGCAGGCGGTCGCGTACCGCATGCTCGGTTCGCTCAGCGAGGCCGAGGACGCCGTCCAGGAGGCATGGCTGCGGCTGAGCCGCTCCGGCGACGAGGCGATCAACAACCTCGGCGGTTGGCTGACGACGGTCGTGGGTCGGGTATGCATCGACATGCTGCGTGCCCGCCAGGCGCGCCGGGAGGACTTCGTGGGCACCTGGCTGCCCGAGCCGATCGTCAGCGCCGAGGACGGTGACGGCCCGGAGCAGCAGACCGTGCTCGCCGACTCCGTCGGCCTGGCGCTGCTCGTCGTGCTCGAGACGCTCACCCCGTCCGAGCGGCTCGCGTTCGTCCTGCACGACATGTTCGCCGTGCCGTTCGAGGAGATCGCCCCGATAGTCGACCGGACCCCCGCCGCGGCCCGCCAGCTCGCCAGCCGCGCCCGACGGCGGGTGCGAGGCGCCCCGACGGTCCCGGACCCCGACCTCGCCGCACAGCGCAAGGTCGTCGCCGCGTTCCTGGCCGCAGCCCGGGCCGGCGACTTCGACGCCCTCGTCGCGGTGCTCGATCCCGACGTCGTGTTCCGCGTCGACACCGGCTCACGCACCCGGCTCATGCCCACGCTGCTCACCGGCTCCGCGGACGTCGCACAGCACACCGCCATCCAAGGCCCCCGCTTCGCGCGGCACTGCCAGCCAGCCCTGGTCAACGGCACCGCCGGGATCGTCGCGCGCACATCGACCGGTGTCATCGCCGTCGCCGGCCTCACCGTGCGCGACGGCCGGATCGCCACCATCGACCTGATCCTCGACCCTGACAAACTCCACCGCCTGGTTCTCGCCGACTAGGGGTGTTTTTGACCGGGGTGTTTTTGACCGACCCGGAGACAGTCTCGGATGTGTCAGTCTCGGATGTGTCAACCTCGAATGATGTCAACCTCGAATGATGTCAACGGCCGGTGGGAAGATAGGCGGCGGTGATCGCGGTGGCCAGCGCACGCTGCCCCTGGCCGTTGGGGTGGAACGCGGCGGAGAACGGCGTTCCGAGGAGGTCGACGTCGGGAGGGCTGCCTGTACTGCTGCAGAACTCGTGCCCGGCGAAGGCGTTTTCGGTGTCCACGTAGGTCACGCCGGCCGCCCTCGCGGCGGCGCGGATCGTGTTGTCGAGGTCGTGGACGGTCTGGTTGAACCAGGCCGCGTCGGCCGGCTGGATGCGTACCCCCAGCTTCCCGAGGACGCTGACCGGGCAGGGTGCGTCCAGAGCGTCGGGGAACAGCCGGGGATAGCCCAGGACGAGGATCCGTGCCCCGGGGGCGAGGCTGCGGGCCCGTCGGACAGCCCGGTAGGTCGCGGTGAGTTGTGGCTGCAGGGTGTTCAGAGCGGCCCCCACGGCCGGTGCGGAGTGGTCCCGACAGGACGGGAGAAGTGTGGTCACGTGCAGTGCCGCACAGTAGACCGCGATGTCGGCGAAACCGATGTCGTTGCCGCCGACGGTGAGGGTGACCAGTCCGACGGTGTCGGCCGACCCGTCCAGATAGGTGTCCTGTGGTGGGGTGCCAGGCCCCTGCGACGTGGAGAAGTCCCGAGTGCGTGCGCCCGCGCAGGCCCCGAAGGTGAACAGTGGATCAGACGTCGCGGACGGCGGCGGGTCCTTGGTGGCCAGGGCGGCGTGGACGAGAGCCGGGTAGGCATCGGTCGAGCGTCGGCAGCCACCGAATGGCCGGTAGCTGCCCGGGAGGTAGTCGGCGACGGGGCCGGCTCCGTCCCCGGAGGAATACGAGTCACCCAGCGCGACGTAGCGCAGCGCGGTCAGCCTGGTCCGCGAGGATCGTGAACGGCCGGACCGGTCGGTCGCGGTCAGTTGGAACACGTAGTTGCCCGGAGCCGGGAGGGTCACCGTCGTGTCCGGCGCGTCACCGGCGAATCGGGCCGGGGCCGGTCCCGACAGCATCGTCCACGCTGTGGATGCCGCGGGCCCGGTGACCCTGCCGTGCAGGGCCACCGCGCTCAGCCCGACGACTGTGCGCGAGCGTCCCGCCTGCACGGTCACCATCGCCTGCCGCGAACGTGTCACCGTCGTCACAGAAGGTTGCGATGTCGCTGCCGCGACGTTCTGCCGGCTACGGGATACCTCCGCTGCGCCCGTGTCACGGCAACCCGCGACCACCACGGCCGCCACCAGACCCACCACGAGCATGCTCCACCGGCATCGCCCGAGATCGCTACCCGTCATACCGTCATGATGACAGGCCGTGGAGTGGAGTCCACGGATGTGATGCACGTGGAGTAGCAGTCCTGCGACACCCCAGAACAGTCCTGCGCCACCCCAGAACAGTCCTGCGCCACTCCGCGACGGTCCTACGACACCCCAGAGTGGCGGTCTGTAAAGGGGACGGCCACCGCATGATCCCTTCGAGAAACATACGAAGCAACTCGACAAGGAAGAACCGCGATTACACGCACCGATGGTAAAGCGTAATCATATGTCCGTTAATGTCGGTCTATGGATCGACGGATGCTCCTTTCCCTACTGGGCATCGGCGCCGCGCAGGCGCTGATCGGATGCTCGGCCGGCACGGCGCCCGCCAAGCCCGACACCCACGCCACCGACACCGTGCGCGGCCCTGGCCCCGTCCCAGCGGTCGCACCCGTACCCACGCCCGGGAATTCCGTAGCCACGCCCGGGGATGGAGTGGTCACAGGTCCGTCGCCCTCGTTTCCGCCGATGCCCCCGCCGCATCCAGGCCGACCCACCGTGACCTTCCAGGCACCCGCCCGGACCCAGCAGATCGCCCTGACGATCGACGACGGCTACGATGCCGCGACGGTCGCCGGCTACGTGGCGTTCGCCCAGCGATCGAAGATCCCCATCACGTTCTCGCCGAACGGCGCCTACCGGGCGATCTGGGACCGCCACGCCGACGTCCTGCGTCCGCTGGTGGAGTCCGGCCAGGTGCAGATCGGCAACCACACCTGGACCCACAAGAACCTGCTGCACGAGACGGACACCGCGATCCGGGCCGATATAGAGCGGAACGAGCAGTGGATTCAGCGAACCTTCGGGATCACCAGCCGGCCCTGGTTCCGTCCGCCCTACGGCGCCCACAACCCCCACGTCGACGGGCTCGTGGGCGAGCTCGGCTACACCCGGGTCCTGCTGTGGAACGGCAGCTTCGGCGACTCGACCACACTCACCCCGCAGCAGCTCATCGGGCTTGCCGAGCAGTACCTCAAGCCAGGCACGATAATGCTCGGCCACGCCAACCACCAGACCATCCTCGGCCTGTTCGACAAGGTCCAACAACTGATCGAGCAGCGCAACCTTCAGCCGGTCACCCTGGATACCATGTTCGGCACCTCCCGCGCCGTCGGCTGACAACGGCAACATTTCCGCGGAAGCGACGATCTCGTCCTGGTCGGAAGGGCCCGAGGAATGCCCGGTCAAGAAACTCCCGGTCAAGAAATGCCCGGCCAAGGAGCCAAGGAGTTTCACCCGGGCCGGCCCTTCCGAGGTCAGGTGAGCAGGTCGTGGACCGGTACCGGGGTGAGGCCGGCCGTGCGCAGGTTCGCGACGATCCGGGGGAACGCGCTGACGGTGCCCGGGTAGCCGAAATGCATGCTCACGATGGAGCCTGGCCGGGTGCCGGCCCGCACCCGCGCGACGACGGTGTCGGCTCCGGGGGAGGTGTAGTCGAGCGGGTCGACGTCGAAGTCCACAACCGTGCGGTACCCGGCGGCGCCGGCCTCGGTGAGGATCAGCGGGGTGGCGGTGCTCGTGCCGGAGGGCCGGAAGTAGCGGCCCTGCGTCGGGGCCAGTCGGGCCAGGACGTCCCGGCAGCCGGTGATCTCCGCGGTCACCCGATCGGCTGGAAGCGTCGTCAGCGCCGGGTGGGTGTAGGTGTGGTTCGCCAGTTCGTTGCCGGCCGCGAGGATGACGGGGACGAGGTCGCGGTGCCGGTCGAGCCATTGCCCGACCGCAAACACGGTGATCGGTGCCGAGAGCCTGGCGGCGTCGGTGAGGAGCTGATGGGCCAGGGACAGATCCTGACCCGCCTCGTGCGGGCCGAGATGGAAGGTGAGCGCGACCCGGGACCGGTCACGCGGTCCGTGGGTGACCGCCGCCGCCGCGCCTCCCGGCACCAGCTCCGGGCCGCCGGCCGCGCCGGCAGCGGAAGAGGCCGCCGCGGTCTCACCCGATGTGCCGCCAAGGGCAGGGGCGAAGGGTGACGGCGTTGCTCCTGAGGACGCTGGTGGCGCCGAGGGGGTCGAGCCACCGGTACCGCAGCCCGCCAGCCCCGTAGCCGCCGCCGTACCGGCCACAGCCAGGAACTGACGACGAGAGGTACCACGACCGGCCGGCTGAGACATGACGCTGAGGGTATCTCGGCTACGGGGATATCCCGGCCACTGGAGGCGCCCGATGGGCACCCAGGATCACCAGCCGGGTACCGTGAGGCCACGGGCGGCCAGACCCCGACACGAGCCTTCTTGTCGACGATAGATCACAACCAGGCAAGCGATCAGTAAAACGCCTTTCTACCATATTCGATTATGCGACCGTCCGACGGGGTCGAAGGGCCCCGCGTGAAAAGACGGTACTAGCGTGTCGGCATGCCAACCAGGGCGAAATCGCATCAACCCCGGCCCGGGAAGCGGCCCCGGCCGTACGGCCCGATCCTGCTGGCCGGCCTGGTGGTCCTTGTCGTCGCCCTGCTGGCGGGCTGGGTCCTCCGTGACCCGGGCAACCAGGCTGCGAACGCTGGAGCCCTCCCGCAACCGCCTGCGTCCCCGGGCGCGTCCCCGGGCGCGTCCCCGGCCGCGTCCCCGGCCAGGGCGGGAGCAAGCCCCACCGCCGCCGTTGCTGGTGGTACCACCGTTGCTGGTGCTACCACCACTGCTGTGGATGTGTACGCCCACGCCCATGCCGGGATGCTGAGCCCGGTCGTGCGCGACGATCCGCAGCTCGTCTATGTCCCGAACCTGTCCGACGGCACGGTCAGCGTCATCGACCAGCACACGCTGCGGGTAGTGGCCACCTACCCCACGGGGCGCGGCCCGCAGCATGTGGTCCCGTCCTGGGACCTGCGGACACTGTGGGTCAACAACAACGTCGGGAACAGTCTGTCACCGATCGACCCGCGGACCGGGCGCCTCGCCGGCCGGGCCATACCGGTCACCGATCCTTACAACCTGTACTTCACCCTCGACGGAAAGAGCGCGATGGTCATCGCCGAGGCGAACCACAGCGTCGACTTCCGCGACCCGCACACCTTCGCCCTGCGCCACAGCCTCGACGTGGGCAGCCGGTGCGCGGGCGTCAACCACGTCGACTTCTCCCCGGACGGCACCTATGCGATCGCCACCTGCGAGTTCGCCGGCCAACTGGTCAAGATCGACCTGGCGCACGAGCGGGTCCTCGGCTACCTCGATCTCGGACGCACCGCGGCCCCCCAGGACATCAAGATCGATCCTGCGGGCCGGGTCTGGTACGTCGCCGACATGAACGCCGGCGGCGTCCACCTCATCGACGGGGACACCCTCACCAAAACCGGCTTTGTCCAGACCGGCCCGGAGGCCCACGGCCTGTACCCCAGCCGCGACGGCCGCTATCTCTACGTCGTCAACCGGGGCGGCATGATGACCTCCGACATGGTCCCGTTCCCGCATACCGGTGATCGGGGCTCCGTGTCGGTCATCTCCTTCACCACCAGGAAGATCGTCGCAAACTGGGCCATCCCCAGCGGCGGGACCCCCGATATGGGCAACGTCAACGCCGACGGGACCCGGCTGTGGCTGTCCGGCCGGCGCAGCAACGTCGTGTACGTGTTCGATACCGGCGGGAACGGCGGGTCGGACCCGACGACCGGCCGGCTGTTGACCGAGATCCCGGTGGGCCACGAGCCGCACGGGCTCGCCGTCTGGCCGCAGCCCGGGCGCTACTCCCTCGGCCACACCGGAATCATGCGATAAGCCCTCGCGTGTTCGATACTCCTGTCCATCGGCTGTCCACCGGCGCACCGCCAGCACGATCACCTCCGGGGGGAAAACCGGAGCCCCCCTACCTGCCAAGATGAGACGAGACAGGCAGTACGTTCCATCTGGGCTGGCTTGGGCGGGGCTGGGAGAGGTAGATCGGGTGATCCTCGCGGCGCTGTCCCGGCTGTTACCCCGGGCCCGCTGGGACGTCTTCTTCGTCACCCCGGCCACCGTGCTGCGGTGGCACCGTGACCTCCTCCGGCAACTTTCTTACCGGCGGCACGTTGCCCTGACGCCGGCGACAAGGTTTAGCGTCTTGCCCCGGGCGGGTGAAGGAGGTCGGATGCTGATCGGCGAACTGGCGGAACGGGCCGGCACGAGCACCCGCACGCTGCGCTACTACGAGTCACACGGGTTGGTACGGCCACGGCGCTCCGCCAACGGCTACCGCGTCTACGACGAGACAGAGCTGCGAGTCGTCCACGAAATTCGGGCCCTGCTCGCTGTGGGCTTCGACCTCAACGACATCCGCCCGTTCGTCGCCTGTTTGCGGGCCGGCAACACGTCGGGACACGTTTGCCCGGACTCTGTGCTGGTGCTGCGACGCAAACTCGCCGAAGTCGATGTCTGTATCAAGCGGCTCGACGCGGTACGGCAGCAGTTGCAGAGCCAGCTCGCTCAAACGATCGCGATGCGGCCGTAGTAGCCGTCGCTGACCGACGAACAGTCATCGAGCTCAACGTCCCTGTCCGCCCGGCCAACGGCGGGCGGGGNGCAATGGGGNATCAGCAGATCGGAAGAATGAGATGAAGTTCGCAATCGGCTACAGCACGCCCTACTACGGTGTCGACCCGGACCGGATCACTGCCTACGCCCAGCATGCGGAGGAATGCGGCTTCGAGGCACTGTATCTGCCGGAGCACATCGTGCTGTACCCCGGGGCGATGGTCGGGTCCATCGAGATCCCGCCGTCGCTGCCCTACGCCGATCCCCTCGATTGCCTGAGCCTCGTCGCCGCGGCCACGAACCGGATGCTGCTCGGCACGGGCGTGCTGCTGCTTCCCTACCACCATCCAGTGGTCCTCGCCAAGCGACTGGCCACCATTGATGTGCTGTCCAAGGGGCGGATGCGGCTATTGACCGTGGGGCTGGGAACCTTGCCGGGCGAGGCCCAGGCGGTGGGGGTGGATTTCAGCACCCGTGGTCGCCGCGCCGACGAGGCGATCGACGTGATGCGACTGCTCTGGGCCGGGGGCGAGGACGGGGTCAGCTTCCGCGGGGAGTTCTTCGACTTCGACAACCTGTGCAGCTTCCCGAAGCCCTACGGCGTTACCCAGCTGCCCATCCACGTTGGTGGATCAAGTCGGGCGGCTGCACGCCGGGCCGGGCTGCGAGGCGACGGCTACTTTCCCGGCGGTGCGCTCGGTCCTGATGAGCGTAGCCTCCAACTAGACCTCGCCCGGTCGACCGCCTTCGAGGCTGGCCGTAATCCGGATGCTCTGGAGTACACGCGATGGGGGTCGATCGACATGACACCGGAACGGGTGGAGGCGTTCGCCGCGCAGGGTGTGACCCGCATCGTCGTGGGCGCCACGGCCATCGATCCAGTTCAGCAGCGCGACGAGATATCCGCGTTCGCCCAGCGGTTCGGCCTCCTCGACCGCCTATCGACCTGACGGTTCGGCCAGACCAGGTCGGCGGCGCGTATGTTCTCGACGTCCGCCAGTAGGCGGAGTTCACCTCCGCCTACTGGCCGGGTGCGACCTCATGTCGAGCTCGGCGACTTGCCCGCCCACCTCGCCGACGTCGCAGCCGGGCTACCGGCCAGCGGCACAGGTCCGGGTCGGTGTGGGCATCCCACCTGCACGCCGGCGCTTGATCCCACCCGCCGCCGGCTCCTGCCCCAGGACCGACCCACCCCCTTCTGCAGGGAGTCTCCGCCTTGACCAGCGACAACCACGGCATCATCGAAGCCGGCCGTGCCATCCGCCCCTACCTCGCCGACTGGTTCGCCCCCCAGGACGCCGCAGCCTTCGACCAAGGGATCGCCGCCCTGCTCACCACTGCCAACCCGGCCGACGCAGGAACCCAGGCTGGTCAGCTGCGCGCCCTCCTCGAAGGCCACCCTCACACCGGCCGGTTCCTGCGCGATGTTCTCGCCGACGCCCCGCACTACAGGCCGCCCGACCAGCAGCCCCGCTACCAGCGCACCCCCCGCCCCAGCCCCCTCGGCGACCCAGGTCCAGTCGCCGCCGACCGGTACAACTGCCCGCGCGGCGACTACACCTGGTACCGGCCCGACCTAGGCAGCGCCATCCCCACCTGCCCCACCCACCAGGTCACCCTCGTACGAGGCTGACAGGCATGCTCGAGGAGTTCTGGAAAACAGTCGGCGAGAAAGTCGCCGACCGATGGGCATCGATCGCCGCCCCCGCCCTGGTGTACTGGCTCGCCCTCCTCGCCGTTTGGACCTACCACCACGGCGGCCTTCACACCCTCAGCAACCACACCAGCTGGCTCGACCGGCAGACCCCCGCAATCCAAACCCTCGCCATCCTCACCGCCCTACTCGGCATCGCAGCCACCGCGGTCCTGGTCAGCAGCGCTGCCACTCCGCTGCTCCGACTGCTTGAGGGCTACTGGCCGGCCATCGCCGACCCCCTCCGCCACCGCCTCGCCGCCCGCGCTGCGGCACGCGCCGCCGCAGACGACCTCGCCTGGCAGACAGCACACACTGCCGTGCAACCCCCGAACNCCCCCACAAACCGGCAGCTCGTCGTCTACACCCGCCTCGAACGGCGTCGCCGACAGCATCCATCCCCAGGCGCCCCCGGCTTCTTCCTAGCCACCCGCACGGGCAACATCCTGCGCGCCGCCGAACGACGCCCCACTGACAAATACGGCTTGGACACCATTATCTGCTGGCCCCGTCTCTGGCCTCTGCTCCCTGACACCCACCGGACCGACCTCGCCGCCGCCCGCACCGCCCTCGACACTGCCGCCACCATTACCCTGTGGGCGCTGCTCTTCGCCGCCACCGGTGGCCTCTACACCCTGCTTGCCATCCCTGCGGGTCTCGCCGTCGCCACCATCACCGTCACCGTCGTCATCCCCGCCCGTGCGCAGGCGTTCGGCGAACTGATCGAAGTCGCCTTCGACACTCACCGCACCCAGCTCTACACCCACCTTCGTTGGCCGCTCCCCCACACCCCCGCAGAAGAAAAACCCGCGGGGCAAGCCCTCACCGCCTACCTCTGGCGCGGTTCCGACAACAACACCCCTAACTTCACACAGCCCGCCCCGTGATCTCCCTCTGATCTCGCTGCAACAACATTGCCAACACCGTCACGCGTCCTTTTCCTCAAACGTCGAGGTTCTCAAACGTCGAGGTTCTGGACAGACACTGCGGACAAAGGGGAGACTCTGCCACGTTCGAAACCAGCAAATTCGGCAGGTATGGGTCCGGCCCGGAAGGCCGGACGCTGAGGAAGCCTCGTCACAGAGGAGAGGGGAACGAGTCGATGCGGGACTATCTTCTTGCCAGGGTCCAGGGGCGACTGGAGCTGTTCGCCGCCGAAAGCTCCCCCGAGATCGTGTTGGCCAACGATGCGGTGTTGGAGGTGATGGGTCTCTTGAACGCCGTCCCGGATCCGTCCATCGACACGGATGTTCTGCTCGCGGCCGGTCTTCTGTACTGGTGTCGTTATCTTGTGCTGGGAGGTGACGATGGCCGGCCGGACCTGGCGCGGGCACGGGAACTGCTGGCATCGGTCCACCGGTCGAATCCGACCCTTCTACCCAGCGAGATCCGTGACGCCCTTGACGAGGCTGACATGAACCCGAGCAGCCGGGAAAGGTTGGCACTTCGCGCCGAACACCTGTACGGCCAGTCGACGAAAACCGGTGACGTCGACGGTCTCAGCGAGGCGATCGCCCTGTTCCGACGCGCGTCTGCTGTTACGCCCGTGAGTCATCCGCTTCACGTCGGGCTCCTTTCCAATCTCGCGACGGCGTTACAGACGCGGTTCGCCTGGACGGGTTCGGACTCCGACATCGACGAGGCGGTCGACCTCGGCCGGCTGGCCGCCACCCGGGCACCGGAGAACCACCCTTCCCGCTTCCTGGTGCTGTCGGGTCTCAGTGGTTCGCTATGGGCGCGATGTGTGCACCGGAAGTCGCCGGCGGACCTGGAGGAATCCCTGCAGGCAATCCGGCAGGCGGTCGCGGTCATCCCGCCACAAGATCCTAATAGCGGCCGTTATCTGTCAAACCTAAGTAACATTCTGCGTTCCCGGTTCGAGTGGACGGGCGCGCGAGCCGATCTCGACGAGGCAGTGGAACAGGGTCGACGCGCCGTCGATGTGACGCCGGCCCACCATCCTCAGTACGCGACGATGCTCACCAATCTGGCCGTCGCGCTGCAGACGCGTTTCGTGCAGGCCGGGGTCTCGACGGATCTAACGGCCGCCATCGATATCTTTGGCCGCGCGGCCACAGTAACGCCTCCCAGCCATCCGCACTTTCCGGTCGTCTTGGGAAACTTGAGTGCTGCGCTGCTGGTCCGGGCGCTGCACACCGGGACGGACTCCGACCTCACCACGGCGGTGGAGACGGCCCGGCGGGCAGTGGCTGTGACTCCTCCCGGCAGCCCGGACCGTGCCCGGCGTCTCTCCAATCTGGGCAACATTCTCCGGGCACGTTTTGATCGGGTCGGGCTGCTGGTTGACCTGGATGAGGCTGTGGAGGTCTGCCGGCAGGCGGTAGTGGCGACGCCGGCCAGCCACGCGGAACGGGCCGTGATACTGACCAATCTTGGGGCCGTGGTGGGTCTGCGCGCGGATCGAATCGGGCGCGCGGCCGACCTGGACGAGGCAGTCACCGTCGGCCGACAGGCGGCGGCTGCCACCTCGACGGAGCACACGGCTTGGGTCCCCGTCATGGTGAACCTCTGCAGGGCGCTGTCACGACGCGCCCGGCTGGCTGGTACCTCCGCAGATCTGGACGAGGCGGTGGAAACTGCCCGCGCGGCGCTCGCCGCCGCCGAGGCCAAAGAGAACAGAGCCTTTGTCGCGGCCGCGGCGTCGAATCTCGGCGAGACCCTCCATCTCCGCTTTGACCGGACAGAAGACATGCCCGACCTGGACGGTTCCGTGGCGGCGTACCGGATGGCGGTCGATGCTCGCGGCGATGACCCGGATGCTGCCACTTCCCTGTCCGGCCTCGGTCTTAGTTTGTGGAACCGTTTCGAACACACTGGGAGGCCGGCGGATCGGGATGTCAGTATCGCCGTGTTTCGACGTGCCGCCGCGCTGGCAACGGCAGCACCCAGCATCCGAGCGAAGGCGGCGGGAGCATGGGCGAGCCTGGCGGCCACCGCGGGCGACTGGCAGCAGGCTGTCGCCGGCTACAGCACCGCTGTGGACCTGCTGGGACAGGTCGCGCCGCGCAGCCTTGACCGCGAAGACCAGGAGTATCGTCTCGTCACCCTGTCCCGGCTGGGATCGCAGGCCGCCGCAGCGTGTTTACAGGTCGGCAAGGTCGAACGCGCCCTGGAACTCTGGGAGCAAGGACGCGGAGTCATCCTCGGCCAGATTCTCGACGCCCGTACGGACCTCGCCCTCCTTGCCGCAAGAGACCCGGAGAAGGCCGCGCTGTTCAGGCGGCTTCAGGATGAGTTCGACGCTCCTCCCGCCTTCGACGGATCCGACACACCGCTGGCGGAGCAGGCGTCCCCGCCGTTCGTCGGAAACGACGCGACGGGCACGGCACGACGCGGTGCCGACCGGCGGCATGCCCGCGCGGCGCGGTTCGCAAGCCTCGTCTCGGGGATCCGCAGCCTGCCGGACTTCGAGCGTTTTCTTCTGCCACCAACCATCGACGATCTTCGGCACGCCGCGAGCCAGGGGCCGATCGTGGCCGTCAACGTCAGCGAGATCCGTTGCGATGCCCTGATCCTGACCACGGCCGGCGTGCAGCTCCTACCCCTGCCGGACCTCACTGAAGAAGCCGTTGGTGACCAGGTCCTCGCTTTCCTGACGGCTGTCGAACGCGGCGACGAGAAGGGGCTCTCGAACGTCTTCGGCTGGCTGTGGGACGTCCTCGCCGGACCGGTGTTGGAACGCCTGGACATCCACGGACCACCGGCAACGGGCACCTCGTGGCCGCGGATGTGGTGGTGCCTGTCGGGGCTGTTGTCGTTCCTTCCCGTGCACGCGGCAGGCCACCACCAGGCTCGGTTCGATCCGGCGCCGGACACGCTGATCGACAGAGTGATCTGTTCGTACACTCCGACGATCCGCGCCTTGGGCCATGCTCGGCGCACCGCGCCCGACGCGGCGACGCTTGTCGGCCTTCCGTCAGCGAACGACGAGGGCAGGCGCGCGCTGGTCGTGGTGATGCCCCACACCCCCGACGCCGGCGACCTGCCCGGCGCACACCTCGAAGCCGCCATCCTCACGCGGATTCTGCACGAACGGGTGAGCACGCTGGTCCAGGACAAAGCGACCCGCGCTGCGGTGCTGGCCGCCCTGCCGCAGGCACGCTGGGTNCACTTCGCCTGCCATGGCGAGGCAGCCATCTCCGCCCCATCGACCAGCCGTCTGCTACTACACGACCAGCCCCTCACCGTTCTGGACGTCAACCGCCTCAGGCTCACCGACGCCGAACTTGCATACCTGTCCGCGTGCGAAACCGCCCGCCCGGGCGGCGAGCTTTCCGACGAGGCGATGCACCTCGCCTCCGCCTTCCAGCTCGCCGGCTANCGGCATGTCATCGCCACGCTGTGGCCCATCAACGACCAGATCGCCGTCGACCTCGCGGAAAATATCTACAGGTTCCTAGCCGACGGTAGCGACGTGGCCGCGGCCGTTCACAACGCCACCCGTGCCCAGCGCAACTACGC